>NZ_FQVH01000005.1 GCF_900129075.1 Caldanaerobius fijiensis DSM 17918 | reverse complement strand
TTTGCTACATTCCATAATTTTGATGAGGCATACGTCAAGGAATTTAGTATTATGCTCTGTCTTTTATCAGGGTTTAATTTAAATTGTATAACCCTTTGTTTAAAATCAGGGTTGCTTTTCTGTAGTTTCACTTTTTCAACCCCTTGTCTTTCGCTTTTTTAAGCTTATTTTTTTATACATATAGTATATACCAATGCAATTTACAATTAAATAACCGGCTTTCATCTCTCTAATAAATTAGAGAGGATTCCCGCCGGTTTTCCTAAAACAAAGCTTTTTTAAAACCTCATCAGTGGATATTTTGGCTGAAGATGCTGTTTCGATAAAACTTCTGGCCAATTGTTCGACTATAGAAGCTTTTAATTCTTCTGCAGGAGATTTGAGCACGATCATCTCTGTCTTTTTGCCATTTTTGAAATCATCACTGAAACCAGCTGGGATGATGATGGCCGCCGGCAATCTACCCTCCTTTATATCTTCCCTCGCCTTTTCTTCGCTCATCTCTTTATACCTTACAAATTTTTTGACCTCTTTGTTGTCTAGGACTTTTTCTTTAAACACCCTGGACATCTCACCTTTATCGTTATCCACCAATGCTATTTCAAAAGATTTCAGGCCCCCGCTGTTAAAAACAGGCCCTAAAGCCATTCCCAGCACAAGTATTAGGATCAAGGGCATCATGATTATAAGTGCAAGGGCCTTATAATCCCTCAAGGTTATGAGGGTATCCTTTATACCTATATAAAGTGCTTTCACAATACCACCTCAATCCCTCAATGCCTTACCGGTCAGCTTCAAAAACACACTCTCCAGATTTGGTTCTTTTATACCTATTGAAAGCATGTTTATACACGACCTGGTTAAAACATCAACAATGGACGGCAATAATCCGCGGCCGTTTTTTTTACCTTAACAAACATTCATATCCCCCTATCTTTACTATCAACTACCCATCTCCATGCTATTTAATACCTCTATTAGCAAACCGGGGTTATCTGTTATGATGCCATCAACACCCATATCAATCATTCTCAGCATATCCTCTTCTTTATCCACTGTCCATGGGAATAACCTGATATCGTTTTTCTTACAGCCTTCTACCACCTCTGGTATGATATTGAAATAAAATGGATGAAGGGAATAGGCGTGCATTCTCTCGGCTATATACCATGGTTCCACCAGACCACATTCGTATAAAAGACCAACTTTTAGTTCGAGGGCAAGTTTTTTTATATCCCTGATACTATAATGATTAAAAGACGATATAACAACTCTTTCGGTAAAGTTATACTTTCTTATAACCTCTATAAGTTTTTCTTCAATACCCGGATACATAATAACGCCACTTTTTACCTCGATATTCAGCAGCAAATCCCTATTACCTATAAGCTCTAAAACCTCTTCAAGGGTTGGTATCCTTTCACCTGCAAATTTAGCGCTAAATTTAATACCTGCATCCAGCTCTTTCAACTCTTTCAATGTAAAATTCTTTACATATCCAGTACCGTCAGTGGTTCTATCCACCCGTTCATCGTGAATAACCACAAGATATCCATCTTTGCTCATGTGTATATCCAGCTCAATACCATCCACTCCTATATCTATTGCCCTCTGAAACGATGCTATTGTATTTTCAGGGGCATTGACAGAATCCCCTCTATGGGCAATTACCAATGGCTTCATATTCTCACTCTCCCTCAATTAATTCTACCATAACTTTAATGTGATAAAACATTACTAATGTTAAATCTTTGTTATTTTTGTTGCTTTACTATAAGGTTTTCCATGTCCTGGGGCAATGGAGCTTTAAAAAATACCCTTTTGCCAGTATAGGGATGTAGAAATGACATCTCAGAACAATGCAAAGCATGTCTATTTATCTCCGCATTGGGTTTACCATATAGTTTACCATATAAAGTGTCTCCTATAATAGGATGACCTATATAACTTAAATGAACCCTTATTTGATGGGTTCGCCCTGTTTCCAGTTTTAATAAAAGCACTGTCATATTCTCGAGCCTTTTGACAGTGCAAAAATGGGTAATTGCCCTCTGGCCATCCTGAGAAACACACCTTTCAATAAGGCTACCTGGTTTGCGGGCAATAGGCAGGTCAATTGTGCCGCAGTCTTTTTCAACTACACCCTCTACAACGGCTATATAGGCCTTATCCATCTGTCCGTATTGCTGTATCATATTATGCATGTGTTGATTTAATGCAATTATCAATACCCCTGATGTCTCTCTGTCCAGGCGGTTTACAGGATGAAAACCTCGCTTTAAACCTTTCTGGCTAAAATAATACATGACGCCGTTTCCTATAGTATCATCATAATGATATGCCGTCGGGTGTACTACTATCCCGGGTTGTTTGTTCAGCACCAGTATATCCTCATCTTCGTATATAATATCCAGAGGTATAGGTGACGGTACTATGTTACAATCCTCGGTAAAATCTATATCCAGAATATCACCGTTCTTGATAACCTCGCCTGTATATGCTATAGCACCGTTTAAAAATATCCTTCCACCTGATTTTAGTCTATTTATGGTCCTCCTGGAGAATCTCTTGCTTTTCAAAAATTCTCCCACAGTCATACCATCATAATCTAAATCTACCCTAAATCTCATTCAAGTCCCTCCAGGTCAAAATCGGGTATAAATTCTTCGCAAGCCGATTCTCCTTCCTGCACAAATCCATTTTCAAGGCCTATATTTAAAAAATAATCAATAAGAGCATCGTATTCTTTTGCATCCACTTTTTTATTCAATTCGGCATATTTTATCGCTTTATAATAAGGCGTATACTGAGACATCAGGTTCACGTACACCCCAAGTGGCAGGTTATCCTTTATCCAATCCAGTATTTTTTTAGAGTCCTCTAATTTACCCGGTAACAACAAATGCCTTATCATGAGTCCACCTGTCATGATCCCATTTCCATCAAATCTGGCCTCTCCTACCTGCCTGAACATCTCCAGAATAGCCCTAGTGGCATGAAAAAAATAGCCAGGAGCACTGGAATACCTGATGGCCAGTCCATCATCATAATATTTAAGGTCAGGAAGATATATATCAATGAGCCCATCTAATAGCCTTAGGGCTTCTACGCGCTCATAAGCATTCGTGTTGTATACAATGGGGAGCTTCAGCCCTTTTTCCCTTGCCAAAAGGATCGCATCTCTAATTTGAGGGATATAGATGGTGGGTGTCACCAAATTGATATTATGAGCACCTTTGTTTTGCAAATGCATAAAAATATCAGCCAGTTTTTCAACAGTTACAGTCTGTCCATAGCCTTCCTGGCTTATCTTGTAGTTCTGGCAAAAAAGGCATTTGAGGTTGCAGTGAGAGAAAAAAACCGTACCTGAACCATTGGTACCGCTTATAGGGGGCTCTTCCCATCTGTGCAGGTACGCTTTTGCTACCTTTATTTCACCTGTTGCTCCGCAGACTCCTCTTTTATTTTGGTTGCGGTTAACACCGCATTCTCTAGGACATAGTCTACATTTCTCTAGTGTTTGCCACATTTTATACCTCCTGATTGCAATGTATGCTCACATATCTGCTTTTACCCAACCCATGTATGAATACAACATACTTGCTTACCGATTCATCGCTTTCAGGTACATTATGATAAAATTTTTCAAAAGTAACGCATTTTAAAATATCAGCCATAGGTCTACCCGCTAATTCCGGTATGTTTTTTTCAAGCCATTTTTTGTCCCTTAAAATGGCCTTAATGTACTCCCTATCTTTTTTGTCTGCATTTAGATTCATGAAGTCAGGCAGTGACGTGGTATTATTTTTTAACATGTAATCAAACTTAATTATATCATCAATGAAGCTCTTGTTAAACCTCTTTTCGTCATTATAAATACAGTCCTGGAGATATTCATACAGCAACCTATAATGATTTACAAGGGATAAATTTTTGCCGTAGTAACCCTTAGCTGTCCAGAAGCGACTAAAATCCTCATAAAAAGCAAAAGGACTTTTACATCGAGATACACAATAATCTAAGGTGTATTTAAAACTACCCGTATTGTAATACTTGTTTACAAGGGCTTCGACGCCTTTTAGCGCACAGAGATCTTCATAGCTCATCCATTTATTGTAGAGAATCTCATATGGCGGCTGAGACCTGTAGACCATTCCGTATTCCTCAGCCATATCCCTTAGAGGCGTACCTTTAAGCAACTTGAGAAATCCCAGCTGTATTTCATCAGGCCCACACACATAGAGGTCATCAAAAGACCTGGAAAAAGTCTCATAGGTATCGTAGGGCAACCCCGCAATCAAATCAGCGTGAACCTTTATACCCGTATCCACCAGCCGCTTTATCCCGTAAAGAGCTTTATCTACACGAGGACTTCTGTTTATGGCTTTCAGCGAGTCAGGGTTGGTAGTTTGCAAGCCCGCTTCAAACTGCAACCTGTGTTCAAGGCCTTTTACAGCGTCTATAAATTCATCGGAAACCAGCTCTGGATTTACTTCGCAGTGGAACACCACATTTCTGGGCAGTTCACGTATGATATTAAAGATCTCTACAGCTCTTTTCACGTCACAATTAAAGGACCTATCCACCAACTTGACAACCTCAACATTGGATGAGGCTATCTTATAGAGGTCCTCTTTTACTTTTTGCAGATCAGCATACCTCACAACTCTATCCCTTGATGACAGGCAATAGCTGCATCCAAAAGGACATCCCCTTGACGTCTCATAATAAATATACCTATTACTATAATCCTCCTCTATATCATAAGCAAAAGGCAGTCTATCTAAATCCACATATTCAGTTGAAGGATATATAATTGTGCCCTTTATCTCGTCCCTGGTTTCTACATCTCCGTGAGCCATGTCTTCCAGAAGTCGTTTAAAACTCTCCTCTCCTTCGCCAGCGACGATAAAATCTATAAAATCGTATCTGGACAATAGCTCTTCTGCACCATAGGATACCTCCGGCCCACCCAATACAATTTTTACGCCGGGCCTTATTTTCTTGAGATTTTCGCACAGATACAGAACAAATTCAATATTCCATATGTAGCATGAAAAACCTACCACATCCGAATTATATAAGGCGATTTGTTCCAATACATAATCCCTGTTATCATTTATAGTGTATTCCTGATATTGTATATCAATATCTTCGCCTTTACAATATTCCGCCAGGATTCTTACAGCAGGATTTGTGTGAAAATATCTGGCGTTTAACGCTATTAATAATACCTTCATTTATTTCCACCTTTCAGCTATGTTGTCCCTCCTTTTATATCAACTACTTTATCTGGCCTTCTGAGCCAATTTCCTCTTTAACACCTTCAGCCTGAAAAAATCCTCTCTATCCTTTTCTTCCAGAACCTCTGTTATCATCTTAACGATAGCCGTATATTTAGGTATCTGAATATTCTTAAGCGCATTGGCTCTTTTTTGCGTGCGCTTTATCTCCATAGCCAGTTTAAAGACGCTATCTTCCACCTCTGCTAACTGATATAGAAGGTTTTTTACCTCATAAAATTTTTGAACCGCCACATCCAGTGCCGTATTGGTATGATAAAAGCTGTAATAGTGCTGAAGCTCCTCCTCCTTATATTTTATCACAGGAATCTCCACTCCCATTATGCTTCGTGTTAATATAGAAAAATCAGCTGTTTTTGGAATAGACTTAGCTACTTCATAGACATCTACTACTCCTATGGTTATATTAGCTACCTGAAGAGCTTCATAGGCTTCTTTAAATAATATACGTACCTTTTTCTGTATATCTTGGGCTTTGTCCATCAATCCCATCATTTCCCTTATAAGCACATTTCTCTTTTTATCTAAAAGCTCATACCCTCTTTTGCAAAATTCCAGAGCATACTGGGCTTCCATGAGGTTAGATTTAGTTGGAGCAATATTTTCCTCCACACATCTCACCCCCTGTAGTACTTATCAATAAGCACTGGATCTATTCGGGTAAGTTCACCTTTAGGCAATATAGATAAAAGCTCCCACATCAAGTCCAGTGTTGTAATTATATCCCTGTTTTCATCAAACCCCTGCCTTACAAAAGTCTGCTCAAAGCGCCTGCCAAACTCCATATACCTTTTATCAATATCAGAAAGCTCGTCTTCCCCTATAACCTGAGCCAGAGCTCTTACCTCCTGAACATGAGAATACGCAGAAAAAAGTTGATTGGCTACATCCCCATGATCTTCTCTGGTATACTCTGCACCTATACCATCTTTCATAAGTCTGGAAAGAGATGGCAATACATTGATGGGTGGATATATGCCTCTTTGAAACAAGTTTCTGTCCAGCACGATCTGCCCTTCGGTTATATATCCTGTCAAATCAGGCACAGGATGAGTTATATCGTCATTGGGCATGGTGAGTATAGGAATCTGTGTGATACTGCCTTTAGAGTCTTTCAGCATACCTGCCCTCTCATATAAGCTGGCCAGATCCGAATACATATAACCGGGATATCCTTTTCTTGATGGCACTTCTTCCCTGGCAGAAGACATTTCCCTTAATGCCTCACAGTAGCTGGTCATATCCGTCATCACCACCAACACATGCATGCCCTCTTCTAAGGCAAGGTATTCGGCAGCCGTGAGAGCACACCTGGGGGTTATTATTCTCTCTACAATAGGATCATCGGCCAGGTTTATATACATAACCACCCTCTCTAAAACACCAGATTTTTCAAAGTTTACCCTAAAAAAATCCGCTTCATCATGTTTTATACCCATTGCCGCAAATACGATAGCAAAATCATCACCCTCTTCGGAAGATATGCTCGCCTGATTTATGATCTGAACAGCCAGCTGATTATGTGGCAGCCCATCTTCAGAAAATATGGGTAGTTTCTGCCCTCTTATGAGGGTAGTCAGACCGTCAATGGCAGATATCCCTGTCTGTATATAGTTTCTGGGATAACGCCGCGCCACCGGATTCATAGGCCGTCCATTTATATTATATCGCTTAGAAGAATATATTTCTCCCGCTCCATCGATAGGTTCTGCAATGCCATTAAATATTCTTCCTAATATGTTCTTGGACAAAGGGATATCCATAGGTTTACCTGTAAAGCTCACACTACAATTGTCCAAAGAAATGCCGCTCGTCCCTTCAAATACCTGTATAATGACCTTTTGACCATCTATCTGTACTACCTTCCCTTTCTTATGGCCCTGGCCTTTGACCTCAATATCCACTATTTCATCGTAAGCTACATCACTTACACCGTCTAAAACGATTAGAGGGCCCTTGACTTCCTCCAGTTTAATATACCGGGTTCGCACTGTCTTCACCGCCTTCACCGTAAGTGCTTTCAAGCTTGTTATAATATTCATCTATCTCATCTATTAAACCATCAAAATATCCCGGATCGTCTTCTCCAGCATTGTATTTCATAGATACGATCTGCGAAAATAACCTATCATTTCTTACCTTTGAAAGAGGAATACCTTTCTTAACACAAATGCTAGACCTGGTATAAAGTCTGTCTATAACTTTAAGCATCCTATATTGCCTCCATAAGGATACATAAGAATCATCCCTATGATAGGCATTCTGCTGGAGATATCCTCTTTTAATAATCTTAGCAATTTCCAAAATGAGCCTTTGTTCATCTGGAAGCACATCTTCTCCTACCAGCTTAACTATTTCCATAAGGTTATCTTCTTCTTGTAATATGCCCAGCATTTTTTCTCTTAACTCTAACATATCTTCTGCCACATTTTCCCTATACCAATCCGCCAGCATAGCCACATAACCACTGTAAGAAGAAAGCCAGTTGATAGCCGGAAAGTGTCTTGCATGGGCCAGCTCTCTATCAAGTGCTAAAAATGCTCCTACCATCCTTTTAGTGGCCTGAGTAACTGGTTCTGAAAAGTCGCCACTCGCCGGCGAGACCGCGCCTATGATAGTAATAGACCCCTCAGCCCCTCCTAACGTCTTTACATAACCAGCTCTTTCATAAAACTGAGCCAGCCTTGATGCAAGATAAGCGGGATAGCCTTCCTCTGCCGGCATTTCTTCCAGTCTGCCAGCAATTTCTCTCAGCGCCTCAGCCCATCTGGACGTAGAATCAGCCATAACAGCTATATTGTACCCCATATCTCTAAAATATTCTGCTATGGTAATACCCGTATATATCGAAGCTTCCCTGGCTGCCACCGGCATATTGGAGGTATTGGCGATAAGCACCGTCCTATCCATAAGAGGTTTTCCATTCCTGGGATCTTGTAACTCAGGAAAATCTTCTAATACCTCTGTTATCTCATTGCCCCTTTCACCGCAGCCTATATACACTATTATATCAGCATCGCTCCACTTAGCCAGTTGATGCTGAGTTATGGTCTTGCCTGTCCCGAACCCACCCGGTATAGCAGCAGTTCCTCCTTTAGCCAGGGGGAAAAAGGTATCAATAACCCTTTGCCCCGTAACTAGAAGTTTATTAATAGGCATTCTCTCTTTTACCGGCCTGGGTATTCTGACAGGCCATTCGCTGTACATCAGAAGTCGGTGCTCTACTGACCCATCTTTTAAGATGACAAGGGTATGTTCTATATTGTATGATCCGCTTTTTTCTGCAAAAACCACAGTTCCTTTTATACCAGGAGGTACTAGTAATTTATGTGTGATCATCGATGTTTCTTCTACCCTTGCGTAAACATCGCCGCTTGCCAGGACGTCACCTTCTTTCACAAGGACCTCCACATCCCATTTCTTTGTAGGGTCAATGGATATCAAACCTATACCCTCTGGTATGAAAGAACCACGCTCTAATATTTGGGATAGCGGCCTTTCTATGCCGTCAAAAACATTCCCGATTATGCCAGGACCAAGCTTGACAGAAAGGGGTTTACCCATACCTATAACCAGTTCATTAGTTTTTAACCCCGATGTTTCCTCATACACCTGAATAGTGCCTATATCCCCTTCAAGGGAGATAATTTCTCCTATGAGCTTTTTTTCTCCCACCAGAACCATTTCCCTCATCTGAAAACCTTGCATACCTCTTGCTTTTACCACAGGCCCATTAATATATACTATATAGCCTCTTTTTTCCTCAGCCATTTATCTCACCCCTCTCCCAGCCTCTCTTCCAAAAGTTGCCCTATTAGCTGTCGACTATCCTCAATAGCGGTTTTTATTGTGGCATCTAATACTTTTTCCCCGTATTGAGCCAAAAATCCTCCTATTATATTTTCAGAATCATATTCTATGGAAAACCGATCGCTACCTCTTATGGATTGTAGCCAATTGACGATGTCATTGCCAAAATTCTCTATATCCCTCTTTGTAAAATAATATGTTATAAATGCCTCATGCTGCAGCTTTGCCGATACCTGCTGTATATGATTTTTTAAATAATCTTTATATTCATCTGTCTTTGTATACTCCAAAGCATAGCTTTTAAGATCCTCCATAACACGAGCAACAAATTCTTCTTTCTTTTTTAAAATGGCGTAGTTTTGATCATATCTGGCTTTAGATACCATCTGCTGTCTCTTGATCATTGCTCTTTTTGACATCTGCTCTATAGCCTGTTTTTTCTTTTTCTCCAGTTCTCTTTTTAAATCTTCGTACTGTTTCATAAAGTTCTTCTCCAACTTCTCAACTTTTTCGCTGTATTCTTTATCTATTTTTTCAAAAAGAAGCTTGCTGAAAAGTGCTATCTTATCTTCAATAGTAGTTGACGCCATATAAATCACCTCAAATCTTTATACCTATAGATTCCCTTATGTATCCTGTTATAAAGTCGAGAGGCCGTCTACTCCCATGTCTATCAGGTATTTCCACGATAATCGGAGTAGCCGTAGAGAGCCTTATTTCCTTTAATTCATCCCGTATCTTCTCGGCTAGCAATTCTGTAATAAGTATAATCCCTATGTCCTTATCTTCTATAAGTTGTTTTAATCGCTCTAATACCTCTTCTCTTTGATGAAGTACAATACCCTCTATCCCCGCCAGTCGCATACCTGTAAGAGTATCCGTATTATCACTTATCAAAAACATCTTCATAAGCTACACCTTACATCTGACCCAATATCATAATTGAAACAATAAGGCCATATATGGCTATTCCTTCAGCAAGCCCTACAAATATCAGCGTTTTACCTAATATCTTAGGATCCTCAGAAACCGCTCCCAATGCTGAAGAACCCACAGCTCCAACGGCATACCCTGCACCTATGGTGGCAAGACCTGTAGATAAGGCCGCTGCTATAAAGCCGTATCCCGTCCCATTATTTTGAGTAGCTGCCTGTACTACATCAGGGATCAAAAATATCAAAAAAACGCCTATAAGAGTAGCAAAGAAAAATACACTGGTTTTAAACCATCTGTTGAACTTATGCGCAAAGAATCCTTTCCCACGACAATAAATGTAAATGCCAGCACCCACAGTAGATAATGCCACCAATGCGGCTATATAAACAATCATATACATTTTCATTCCTCCCATCAGATTAATATTATTTTATCATATTTTACAAGTGCACAGGATTGTACTCTATACCGTCCCCAGAATAGTACTTGCTAAAAAGCTCATAGTATTCAAGCCTTAAGGCCTGTATAAATACAATCAAGCCTTCCAGAGCTATTATCACTACATTGCCCAATACCAGCAAACCCAGACCCGCTATCTTTGAGCTAATCATATTAGCCATAGTAGCAAAGGCCAGAAATAATCCCACGTGATTTAAGGCAAAAGCTCCAACCCTTATAAACGAAATGGTGTTGGATACCATCGATAACAGCGTCTCTATGACTCCAAAGCCTTCCTCAATGTAATAGTCAGCAACAGGGCCCTCATATAAAATACCCCGTCTTCTCAATCCATTGGCAATAGGTTGTTTAAACACCATTAAAGCCAGCAACAGCAACATAACTACTATCAGATATCCAACGTATTTTTGAACCCCATTTATAACGCACAAAATAGTCAAAAGCAAAACCCAATAAAATATCAATCCCGCTATGCCATTTCTTCCAAAAACGCCTTCCTCCAGATCCCCCTTTCTTTTGTTATTTATAAGACTTATAATGAAACTCACTGACATTAAAATTATGCCAATGACAACCGCAGCCATTAACATTGTATTTATATTTAGCATAGGTCTTACCAAAACAGCATCTAAAACATGTTCTAGCCCAAACACACTTCCATATAAAATTCCAAAAAACATGGAACTTGCGCCCAGTTCTATTAATATCCCACCAAAATCGCTACCTTTTAATTTAGCTGTTAACAATAACCCCGCCAATAATATCACAAAGCCCTGCCCTATATCACCAAACATAGCTCCAAACAGTAATAAATAAGTAATAGCAAAAAAAGCTGTAGGGTCAACCTCGTTATACGATGGGACCCCATACATCTTTACAAGGTATTCAAAAGGCTTAAATATCTTTAAATTTATCAACCTTGTAGGCGGTACAATAACTGGATTGGTTCCTTTTACGTCCTCAACTACGGTAATAATAGACGGGCCAAATAAATCATTTAAAAGTTTATTTAAACCATTAACTTTACTGACCGGCACAAAACCAAACATAAAAAATAGCTTTTTGCCAAACGCTATATCTTCTTTTAACGCCTCTATATTCTTTTCCATAGTCAATCGCGCCTTAGCCTGTTTTAAACTCTCGATGTATTGAGATTTTATAGCCGCTAAAGAGCCTCTCAATCTTTCTATTTCATTATTATAATCCTCAATTTCTTTTTTCAAGGCGTTTACAATGGTTGTGGCATTACCTTTATAGCCACCAGGCAAGTTTAATTCAGTATAATTTAATGAACTAAATATGCGTTCTGCCGTCTCTTCCAAAATCTTCGGCACAACGGCATATGCTATTACATTGCCCTGCGATGTGGCTATTCTCTTTACTATTGCCGGAATGTTTTCGTAATTTTTTCTTAATTTCTGGAAATTCTCTATAGAAAAGCTCATAAGTTTGAATGAAAAATGCTTCATATTCACCAATGAATCTATATCCACATTAAAGTCTTTTAATAGCTGTAAATTAGAAATATAATTTGTAGCATTTCTGATATATTCCATTTGTTTTTTTATTTCCTCTATATCTTTTTCTACTTTAGCGTATAGAGCTTTTATTTCTTTTATATACTCACCATAATCATAATCTCCTTTTACATATTCCTGTTTTATACTGTCATCAATTTCGAAAACATCCAGAAGAGTTTTTATCATCCTTTCGTCTTCAGAAAAATCTACTTTTGATGAATATGGCTTGAGATACGGAATCTCCTCCAATGCTTCTACATGGTCTTCTGAAGGGGATAGTGCAAAGTTTGTAGTATTGATATAATTAAATGCATTTATAATGTGAACACTGCCGTTTAAAATCACTTCACGCAAGCATTTATTGAGATCAGATATTGGACCTATGATACCTATTACTTTCATTCTCTCGACAGCCATATAATATTTTTACCCCCTCTCCCTAAAAGCCTATAACTCCCTTATCAAAAATTTTCTAGCCTCCTCCACCGGCATGCCATACCTTATGCTTTCAACTATTGAAATGATATCTCTTATTTCGAATTCCAAAAGCAAAACATATGCTACCACATGGATAATATTTAGTTGTACAGATTTCTCTATTTTTTTAAGCGTATAAAATATGTATCTATTTATCCTGCGTTCCATATATATGTCTCTCGTAGTATCCTTATTAAATAAAAATGCATAAGGAGTTTCCATGGTCATACTATAGAGCTCATCAAGGCTCCTTGCATAGCATAAAGCCCTTCTGTCCCTGTAAGTCAACCTCCTACCAAGGTCCATAGTGTAATTTAAAAGTTCTTCAGGCGATAGTCTGTAAAATTTCATTCCCCTGTATATCCATTGAAGATTATACAGATCGGCAATCGTTCCCTCCAACTCCTCTAACGCCTCTCTGTCATCCTTTGAAAGCTTTTGCCAATGTTTTTGTATTATACTAAAATACGCCATGTCGATAGCCATCTCATAATAAAATAAATTATCCCTTCTTCCTTCAAGTAAAGGCTTTAAATATGGATAAAAGTCTGAACCTTCCATATTCTGGATGAGCTGGCCTATAGATCTAGAAGCAAAAATCTTTGCTGGATCAATACCGCTGTACTTGCCAATAAATACGAATAAATTTTTATATTCGTCTAAATCACTGCCATTAAATATTGCCCTTGCAAGGCGTTTAAGATCTTCTATTTCGTATTTTATGTAAAGAGCTTTAATAAAGTCTCTGTAATCGCCCCTATAATAATGAATAATTCTATCAATATTTATGATCATATTTCTCTTTAATATACTCTCAAGGTCTCTTCTGCTTACATTTTCCGAAGGCATCCCGCTTAATAGCTTTTTATATGAAGTATTTTCTTTTAAATATCTCACAACATCAAAAACCGATCTCATATTTAGCATTTTTTCATAATCATCATCAGTTAGAAATTCACCTTTCATGGCCCGTACTTTTGCATTGACAGCAGCATGGGTTGTAACCTTATCCATAACGGTCTACCCCTTTAAAAAAATTTGGTTTATAACTTCACCCACAATATCACGGCGTATCTTTTGAAAACGATTTTCTAATTGCTCTAATAATGCCGCGGTTTTCTCTTTTATTTCGATCACCTCTTTTTCGCCATTCCTGATAATTTCATTAAAAACCTCTTCTGACTCCTTATTTATTGCCTCTGTCAATTGCTTTATAAGAGCTTGCTTTTTCTCTTCATAGTTCTTTTCTAATTCTTTTAACTCAGATTTTCTCTTGTTTTCTGTTTCAACAACCATATTATCCACATCTATCAACCTTTTTATAATTTCTTCCATAAATTCACCTCTTTTAGCACACCCTTCTACGTTTATTTATATTATACACTACTTAAATACGGTGTCAACGAAAATAGCCGCATTATTAATTGTAGCGGCTATTTTATCAAATCCAATATAACACTCTTTATCTTGTTAACTTTATCGAGTGATTTTTCCCTATCACTATCTACAGCAGAAATATAAATCTTTATTTTTGGTTCGGTACCTGATGGCCTGACCAGCAGGTATCCACCTCCCTCAAAATTGTACCTTAGCACATTGGATTTGGGCAGCTTCAATCTAGCCTGTCCTGTCAGATAATCATCCCGATACTCTACTTTATATCCAGCAAAATCCTTAATATCCATACTTCTAAGTGTGGACATGATGTTATTAATTTTTTCCATGCCTTCTTTTCCTTCCATGACGATGGATTTAAGATACTCTGTGTAATAACCGTACTTTCTATAAAGCTCTTCCAGCAGGTCCAATAACGTCATATTTTTCAGCTTGTAGTACAATGCCATTTCACTGAAAAGGGCCGAAGCAATTACACCGTCTTTATCCCTTACCTGAGTACCCCTTAGGTAGCCATAACTTTCTTCAAAGCCGAATATAAACTGCTTGCCAGTGTTTTCATACTCCTTTATTTTTTCTCCGATATACTTAAATCCTATAAGGGTATTTTCCACCTCTACGCCAAAGTCCCTTGCAATAGGTTCTATCATATCCGTCGTGGCTATGGTCTTTATCACAACACCGTTTTGAGGTAATTGACCCCTCTCTTTTAACTGGCTCAAAATATAGTATGTCAGAAGTATTCCTTGCTGATGACCTGTAAGGGGAATGTATTCGCCCTTTTTATCTCTTACTATGACACCCAACCTATCGCTGTCGGGATCTGTCCCAAGGATTATGTCAGCGTCCCTCTCCTTTGTCATATTAAGGGCTAATTCAAAGGCATCATGATCCTCTGGATTCGGAGATCTCACAGTAGAAAAGTCAGGATCTGGTACCTCCTGTTCAGGCACAACCCTCACATCGGTAAAGCCCAATTCCTTAAGCGTTCTGCGCACAGGCACATTACCTGTTCCATGCAAAGGCGTATAAATTATGCTCAGGGTATTCCCATTTTTGCGTACGAGCTCAGGATTTAAAATTTGCGACTTTACCATGTTTATGTATTCATCGTCAATACTGTTGTCTAAAACATTAAATAAGCCTTTGCTTCTGGCCTCTTCCATATCCATGGGCTTTATGGTCGTTATATCCTTTATATCCTCTATCTTCTTCATGATCTCATTGACATATGGCGATACCGCCTGTCCCCCGTCCTCAAGATAGACCTTATATCCGTTATACTGAGGTGGGTTATGACTCGCCGTTATGACAATGCCGGCAGCCGCCTTCAACCTTCTTACAGCAAAAGACAGCTCGGGGGTAGGTCTTAAATCGTCAAATACATATGTCTTGATGCCGTTGGCATTAAGCACTCCTGCACTCTCTAACGCGAATTCTCTGGATTTATGCCTGGAATCATGTGCAATAACTACCCCTCTTGCTTTATACTCATCACCCAATGAGCTTATATAATCAGCTAGACCCTGGGTAGCCTTCCTTACAGTATAAATATTCATGCGATTGGTTCCTGCACCAATCTTTCCTCTTAATCCACCTGTTCCAAATTCCAGGTCTTTATAAAACCTGTCTTCAATCTCCTTTTCATCGCCTGCAATGGCTTTTAACTCTTGCTTGGTAGCTTCGTCGAAATAACCAGACGTTAACCAAAAGTTATACTCATCCATATACATATGCAACCCTCCTTAAAACTTTATATCGTCCATATCTAATACCGCAACTCCTATAACTGTATCAGCGCCTCCATAATAAACATAAATCCTGCCGTCTTTCACAGCCTGGCCGCAGCTAAACACCACGTTAGGTATATATCCATTTTTCTCCCATTCCAGTTCAGGCTCTAGTATAGGCTCTTTTTGTCTTGCAATCACCTTTGTAGGATCATTTAAATCCAGCAGAGCAGCCCCTAATCTGTAGACGTTGGCTTCATCTGCTGCATGGTAAATCAAAAACCAGCCTTTATCGGTTTTAATAGGTGGCCCTGCTATACCTACCCTGGAACTCTCCCAGGTACCCCGTATTGGTTTCATTATTGATGTATGACCATACCAATTCTTTAGATCATCAGAAAACGCAACCCATATATCAGGATATCTTCTATGAAACATAACGTATTTTCCCTCTATTTTTTCCGAGAAAAGCGATGCATCCTTATTAGGCTCATCCAACACTACGCCCATTCGTTCCCAATGTATGAGATTTTTAGATGAAGCTAAGCAGATTCTATAATCGCCTTCAAATCTATCCCCAAATCCAGTATACATCATATAATATGTGTTATCAATTTTTACTATTCTCGGGTCCTCTACCCCCCTCTGTTCCTGCGGCACACTATTGGACATTATGGGATCTTGCAATCTATTGAACTTTATGCCGTCTTCGCTTACAGCATAGCCAAGTCTTGATATATACTTCCCGTATTTAGCATGTGGCCCAAGATCGCTCGCCCTGTATATCAGGTGAAAAAGCCCGTTATCATAAATAGCCGCGCAATTAAAAACTGCTTCCCTCTCCCACTGGTGTTCTTTTATAGGTTCCAATATTGGCTTATCAGATAACCTTCTTAATTTAATCACAATCCATCCAACCTTCCTTTAGAAAACTGGTATAAATTTATGGCACCTTTACACCAAGTATTGTAGCAGCAAAAGTAACTATAAACAAGAGGGAAAGCTCTATTCTCGTCCTCCAAAGTTTTATCTATTAAGTATTTATCGCCTTATCTTATTTTGTCTATTATCCCTTATTTTATATACACAACCGATAAATTATCTTAGAAACACAATATTCATTAAAAACCTTTAGTACGAAACTATTGTAATTTCTAACATCATATTATAAAATAATAATGTAATATTACATACTGGAAAAGGAGTGAGGAAATATGCCTCTTATCACCTCTGTCATGCCAAAGGCTTTAAATGACAGAACCAAAGAGATCCTTAAATCAGGCCTTGCCGATATAATGAATAAGGTCGCAGGCAAAAGCGAATCATGGTTGATGATACGTTTTCATGAAAACGATACCCTGTATTTTAGAGGTGCAAAGGTAGAAGATGGCGCTATCATAGATATCAAGCTTATTGGTTCCCTAGACACAAACCAGAAGAAAAACCTGGTAAAAGAAATTTGTGAACTTTATGCAAAAGAAACTTATTGCAACAAAGAAAACATATACGTAACTATCGAAGAATATGAAGGTACCAACTGGGGTTGGAATGGTTCTACATTTTAAGGTGAATAAATCGATTAGGAGTTAAATGATTATTTTATTTAGCGTCCTTTCACATCACCTACGTACCGTTCAGTGTACGGCAGTTCATTAAGAATTATGCACAGTGGCTAGAATATGGCTATTGGATATCCTCCAGTAGCCTTTTCTTGCGTTTGCCAACTCCCAGACCTTACCATCTTTTATTCCAAGCCTCTTGAGATTTTCATATCAAATCGTTATATCGTCGTGTGTCGAAAAACTTTCAATCCTATATTTTGCCAAACGCACAGAAAGTTACTATTTGTATCAATTCAGTATTTGATGTAAAATTATATCTGTTCCTATCCTTCGCCAAGGAGTGGCAAAAATGAATAAAAAAGAACAACTGGAAATAACACGCAATATCCTCAACAACGCCGTTAATATGAACCTGCGCAAACAGATACTCTTGAATTTTTATGATTCCCCATAGTACAGGTGCAACTAATACAAGTACAATTAAGATACAATGGCAGCACGGTGTCACATTATCTGCAAGCGGGTTTCTATGTAAATCTACATTGATCAGGCTTTACATCGTACTGAAATCCTAAAAACGAAGGTGCTCTCATCTTCATATTCTCGGACCACTCCATAAATCTTACTTGGCAGACTAAAAGGGGTTTTATCCATTGTACATTTTTCTCGCTGTAAGTTTTTATACTTTCAGCTACATACATAAAAGCAGATAATTCCTTTTGAGACAACCCCGATTCACAATTGCCTATAGGTATCAAATCGCCGTTTTCATCATATAACCCTAGTATCAGTGCGATTCTGTCAGTTCTATAACCCATAATTACGGCATTTAGGGTAATAAAATGTTTGAATTTTAGCCACAATTTGCTTCTTTTTCCGATATAATATTTAGAATCGGCTTTTTTGGCCATGACGCCTTCCAATCCTTTTTTACCTGTCTCTTCATAGAGCATTTTCCCATGCTCGCGTATAAAATCTGCTATTAATAAGTGATCATCCGGCTTTACAGCAGAATGTAGGATTTCTTTGCGTTTTAACAAAGTCAGATCAACCAGTGACTTTCCGTCTATATATAATATATCCCACGCGACAAAAACAGCCGGCATTATTTTGCTCAATAAATCGATTTTTAAAGCATTTTGGCTGTGCTTTCTGGACATGATACTTCTGTAGTGAGGTTTATTATTTTTTAAAACAATCAGTTCGCCATCCAGGATAACTTCTTTCGCTTTAAGACATTTTCTTAGGTCCACCATTTCAGGAAATTGATATGTTATATCTACAAGCCTTCTATCCTGAAGCCTTACTCTATCGGATATAAAAGCGATAGTCCTGGAGCCATCCCATTTTATTTCAAAAATCCAACCAGGGTCATCAAAAGGTTCACCGGAGAAAGCTAGCATTGGTGCTATTTTTTGGTCCATCATAGACATGAAACTATGCTCCTTTTTTCTTTCTCCCTTTTGTTTTTTCCGTTGGGTTTCCCGTCCTCTTTGCCGCTTCAATGCTAGCTTTGAGAGCACCGACTAAATCCAGTACGTTATCTGGAGCAGGAGCTACCACAGGTACTTCTACTTCATGTCCCTGTATTTTTGATTCTATAAGGTCAAATAAGGCCTTTCTGTAGGTATTTTCATACTTTTCAGGATTGAACTTTGCCGTCAGTGTATTTATCAATTGCTCTGACATCTTTATTTCGTTTTCATGGAGGGATACTTGCCGTAGAGGAGGAAGTTGCTCAGTTTTGCGTATCTCATCGGGAAAATACATGGTTTCCATTACCATGTAGTTGTCATCATATACCCTTATACACGCTAGATTTTGTCTGGATCTTATAACAGCTTTGGCAATCGCTACAGTATTGGTTTTCTTCATAGAATCCCTTAAAAGAATATAAGGCTTTGTACCAATGTCTTCCGGTGCGATATAATATGTTTTGTCAAAATAAATAGGATCAATCTGTTTTATATCAGTAAAGTCCAGTATATCAATAGTTTTAACTGCTTCTGAAGGAATCCGCTCCAGATCTTCGTCACTTAATATAACAAATTTCCCTGGTTCATATTCATAGCCGCGTACAATTTCATCATCATTAACAGGCCTATTGCAGACCGGACATACTTTTTCATACTTAATAGGTGAGTTACAATCTTTGTGCAACTGTCTGAAATGGGTGGTATGGTCTTCAGTTGCAGCATACAACTTAATCGGAATGCTTACAAGGCCAAAACTTATAGCGCCTTTCCACAGGGAACGCATAAAATCACCTCATTAATATTATTCCCTGTAAGAAGACATATATCCTCGAAAAATTGCCAGTAAGACCTTCACCGTTTAGGTCGCGCCCATGCCAAGCGCATATTAAAAAGGGCCTTTTTTAGGCCCTTTTTAATTATTCACCTTTTGCTAACCTCTTGTAATTCTCATACCTTTCTTTAGCATCCTCTTCTGCTTTCTTAAACAGCTCTTCCGCAATCTCAGGGAATGTCCTCGTAAGCGCAGAGTAACGGACCTCACCCATCAAGAAATCTCTGAAGGATGCCGTCGGTTCTTTAGAATCCAATATAAATGGATTCTTGCCTTCTTTCTTCAACAATGGGTTATATCTGTAAAGATGCCAGTAACCGGCCTCTACTGCCCTCTTTTCCTCCAGCTGGCTGCAGCCCATGCCACCTCTTATACCATGATTGATACACGGAGCATAAGCAATTATCAAAGACGGTCCTGGGTAGGCCTCTGCTTCTACCAGCGCTTTTATAAGTTGATTCTGGTTAGCTCCCATAGCCACCTGAGCAACATAAACATAGCCATAACTCATAGCCATCATGCCAAGGTCTTTCTTTCTTATCCTCTTACCAGAAGCCGCAAATTGTGCTACAGCAGCTGTCGGCGTTGCCTTTGAAGACTGACCACCGGTATTGGAGTAAACCTCCGTATCGAATACCAGTATATTCACATCTTCGCCAGAGGCCAAAACGTGATCAAGTCCACCGTAGCCTATATCATAAGCCCAGCCATCGCCGCCAAAAATCCAGTGGGATTTCTTAACGAGGAACTCTCTGTTGTCATATATCTCATGGAGTAAAGCTTTGGCTTTTTCATCTTCAGGCACATAATCCTTTAAAACCGAAACCAACTGTAAAGCGGCTTTCTTGGATCCTTTGCCATCATACATGTTATCCAGCCATGTTTTAAGAGCATCTTTTACTGCATCACTTATATTCATCTCAAGAGCCTCTCTAGCAATATCTGCCAGCCTTTCCCTGATCTGCTTTACAGCCAGATACATACCAAAACCATATTCAGCATTATCCTCAAATAATGAGTTAGCCCACGCAGGTCCGTGACCATCTTTGTTTGTAGTATAAGGCGTTGATGGTGCACTGCCGCCCCATATAGACGAACAACCTGTGGCGTTAGCGATCATCATCCTGTCGCCAAACAACTGAGTAACTAATTTGGCATACGGAGTTTCACCGCACCCTGCACACGCACCTGAGAACTCTAACAGAGGCTGTTCAAACTGGCTACCTTTCACGGTTTCTACATTGGCTGGATTCTCTTTATGAGACAAGCTCATAGCATACTCCCAATTCGCTATTTGCTCCGACTGAGTCTCTATAGGCTTCATAACAAGGGCTTTTTCTTTAGCTGGACATACCTGAGCACAATTGCCACAACCTGTGCAGTCAAGTATATCAACCTGGATTCTGAAGTTCAGACCCTCAAAGCCCTTACCAATGGCTTTCTTAGACACAAAACTCTCCGGTGCATTCTTAACTTCTTCTTCATTTAACAAGAACGGCCTGATAGCAGCATGTGGACATACATATGAACACTGGTTACACTGTATGCAATTATCCATTATCCACTCAGGTACATCTACAGCTATGCCTCTCTTTTCATATTTAGCTGTACCTTGCGGGAAGGTACCATCTTCCATACCCACAAATGCACTAACGGGTAATTTGTCACCTTCCTGTCGATTCATAGGTTCAAGTATATTCTTTATAAATGGCGGCACTGGTTTTTCTTCCTGCGGCTCATCCTGAGCATCAGCCCAACTTGCAGGCACATCGACCTTTACCAGCGAATTTACACCCCTATCTACAGCCTCATAATTCATGTTTATAACTTTTTCACCTTTTTTGCCATAAGCATCAACAATAGCTTCTTTCATGTACTTTATCGCATCGTCAATAGGAATAATATTAGCTAATTTGAAGAACGCTGATTGCATTATGGTGTTTATCCTTCCGCCCAAGCCGATTTCTTTTGCAATATTCACAGCATCTATTATATAAAAATTGATGTTGTGTCTTGCTATATATCTCTTCATACTTGCAGGAAGCTTGCTGTCCAACTCTTCTGGAGTCCAGCTGCAGTTCAAAAGGAATGTCCCGCCATCTTTAAGGTCTGATACCATATCATATTTGTGTACATATGATGGATTATGGCATGCAACAAAATCAGCCTTCTTTACCAGATACGTCGATCTTATGGGCTTCTTACCGAATCTCAAGTGGGATATGGTTACGCCACCCGATTTCTTCGAGTCGTAGGCAAAATAACCCTGTGCATACATATCTGTATGATCGCCTATAATCTTTATCGAGTTCTTGTTTGCACCAACTGTACCATCAGACCCTAAGCCCCAGAACTTACAACTTACCGTGCCCTCAGGCACTGTATCAATATCATCGTTATAAGGCAATGACGTATTTGTCACATCATCGACTATACCTATAGTAAAGTGATTCTTTGGCTCCTTAGCATTTAAGTTTTCATACACTGCTATTATCTGTCCAGGTGTCGTATCCTTCGAACCAAGGCCATAACGGCCGCCAACTATAACAGGCTTGTCCGCCACATCGTAATATGCAGCGCATACATCTTCATATAATGGTTCACCCAACGCGCCAGGCTCTTTTGTCCTATCGAGGACAGCAATCTTCTTTACCGTCTTGGGCATGGCGCTTAAGAAATGCTTGACGGAGAATGGTCTGTAAAGGTGTACTTTCAAAACACCTACTTTTTCACCCTTCGACATCAAATAGTCTACCGTCTCTTCAATGGTTTCACATACAGAACCCATAGCCACTATGACTCTATCAGCATCCGGTGCGCCATAGTAATTAAACAGATGATATTCTCTTCCCGTGAGTTTATTTATCTCAGCCATGTAGTTTTCTACAATCTCAGGTATAGCAAGATAAAATCTATTGGATGCTTCACGATTCTGGAAGAATATATCCGGATTCTGGGCTGTACCCCTTGTTACAGGATGCTCTGGATTTAACGCTCTCTTCCTAAACTCCCTTATCGCATCATAGTCAACCAATTTTGCAAAGTCTTCGTAATCGATAACCTCAATTTTTTGAACCTCGTGCGATGTCCTAAATCCGTCAAAGAAATGTAAAAATGGTACCCTTCCCTTTATAGCTGATAGGTGAGCAACACCACCTAAATCCATCACTTCCTGTACACTGCCTGAAGCCAGAAGAGCAAAACCTGTCTGACGGCATGCCATTACGTCAGAATGATCTCCAAAGATCGATAAAGCATGTGATGCAACAGCACGAGCGCTCACATGGAATACACCCGGTAATAGCTCTCCTGCAATTTTGTACATGTTGGGTATCATCAATAATAGTCCTTGAGACGCTGTAAAAGTGGTAGTCAATGCTCCGGCGGCCAGCGAACCATGTACTGTTCCCGCTGCTCCTGCTTCTGACTGCATCTCAACAACTTTTACCCGCTGACCAAATATATTTTTTCTTCCATGGGCACTCCACTCATCAACATGTTCTGCCATAGGCGATGATGGAGTAATAGGATAGATGGCTGCCACTTCAGTAAATGCATATGCCACATGGGCAGCTGCCTCATTGCCATCCATCGTCTTCATAACCTTCTTAGACATTTTTTTCACCTTCCTTTATTATATAGTAATGACTCTAAAAACTCACGTATAATAACAATATATGACTCCATATTTCGGTGCATATTGTATGCAAAGCACTAATACACAGCCCTATATATTATAGCATAAATGCATAAAAAAGTGAATTAATTCACAAAAACTTTTTCACCGCTCATGTATTTTAACAATTCATTATATACAAAATTCTTCATATATTCATGATTTTTATATGTGACAACGCCATCGATTTTTACGGTAGGATAACAAAACACATCATATTTTCGCTTTTTATTAAATCTCTTAGCCTGGGTTTCACTCATGCGAAATACACCCGCATTTATATCCCTTATATTTTCTAAAGGTATACTTTCAAATATCTTTTTAAAAAAATTAGCATAAACCGTTTCAAAACCTTCAATCATCATAATCGGTTCAAAGGATAATCTTACCTTTAATCCCTTTGACACAGCTTTCTGAACATTGTTAAGCCGTATATCAAGAGCCGGTGTAAGCTTTTCATAGCGGCTTATGACTTCATCTGGCGACAATGTCCACGCCAATATTACATTTTTAGGTATATCCATATCTGAAATAGCGCTATAGCAACCGCTCTTGGTCTTTATCTCCATCAGGAGATTACTGTTAGACTTAGCGTACTCAATCCACCTGCGGGCAAGGCCTGTCAAACGTTCAAGAGCCAATAAATCTGAATCGTAGGAAATAGACAGATATGCAGATTGGTCCTTTGTAAGAGCTGACACTTCATCAAAAAAATCTTCTATATTTACAAAAACCACAATATTTGCAGATGTATACATACCCTGCAAGTAACAATAGTCACAATCGTATATGCAATTGAGTATGTTTGAGGCATAATAAAAATTTTTATTCCCAAAATCTTCGCAGAGCCGGGAACCTTTATAAATAAAATCTGCTCTTTTCTTAGCTAATATAAGCTTTTGAGATCTTTTCTGCGCTTCAAAATCCTGTGATGCCCTGTTAAATACATCTTTATAATTTTTAATTTTAATCAACCTGGCATTTGGCAATTTATTTAAAATATCCATAGCTACAGGATGTTTTATTGCATCTTCTTCCACATAAACATGGGAAAACCTACTAAAAAGTTTCAAATCTTTTAAGCAACGACCGGAAATATCGACTTCTCTCATCCTTCGTCATCACCTTTATTTCTTTGTATTCTCCTAAAAAGTCAAGCTCTTTTCTGGTTCTCGACTTATATTGCATACACATCTTAATAAGTTCTAACCTTTGACTTTCTGTCAATCGCATATTAGAGCAAATCTCATTAATTTCTTGAGTCTCTTTTTCGCTCAATATATGGTCACTTATAAGGGTATCTTTAAATGATAATAAAAACGAATCTATAAGCGGCATTTTCTCTTTTATTAATTTTTCTATAAATCTTTTATCAATAAGCTTAGCATCCAATCTGTCCGAAACAATTTTTATAAGACATATTCTATGGACATCCAGATACTTAGACGCTGCCTGAAAAAAACCGCTGCCCTCCATATCACATAGGTCTTCTAATAACTGACTTCTATCCGTCAGCGGATATGAAAAAGTCTCAATAGATGCCTCACAAAAAGGGTGTTTTAACAATACGTCAGGATAAAAATCCCTTCCGGTCTCATGATCCCTAACCTTATTTATAATATATATCTCGCCCAAATTGCCTGTCAAAGAACCACAAATGCCTATATTTACAATACTATCTTCTTTTGAAACAGGCTTTGTAGACAGAAGGTGAGCTGTACCTATGGCACTGTTTATTTTGCCAACGCCTGTTATAATCAGATTAATATCATTATTAGAGAAAACCTGGAATACAGCATCACTCATATCTCTTTTTAAATTATACCACTCTATTAACGGTTTCGCTTCATTATACAAGGCTGTAACTATATATAGCATATGATCTCCCACTACTTTTTTGTTTTATATTATAACATATTTTATAAAAATATTTTATATATGCTATAAAATACTGTTATTTTACGAATAGTTGTTTCCATGTTATACTTTTCCCATCTTCATCAGATTAAAGGAGGAACGAACAAATGGAAAAAGATATTTCATTGAATCAGGAACTAAGAAAAGAAAATCAAATCATTATAAAGGCAAAAGGTATATTACTCACTATTATCATCGCCGTTTTATCCAAATTGCTAGTTACATATCCTTACTTATCAATAATGGGAACAATGGTACTGGCTATATTAGCAGGAATAGCGTGGCGAAGTATATTCGATGTCCCTGAATCTCTAAGCCCCGGTATAGATTTTACTGCAAAAAAGATATTGCGCTACGGAATTATTCTCATGGGCATAAGACTTAATTTTTCTAAAATCCTGGAATCAGGATATCGAGTAATACTTCTTGACATACTCGTTATTGCCTTCGCCATAACATTAATTTATACGCTAGGAAAATTATTTAATGTACAAAAGAATTTATCATTACTGGTAGGCATAGGAACAGGTGTATGCGGAGCCGCTGCTATAGCTGCTGTGGCACCGCTGATAGATGCAGACGAAAACGAAACCACTATTTCCATAGCTATAATAGCAATATTAGGTACTATATTTACAATCTTATACACATTTTTATTTCCAGCGCTCCATTTAAATCCATATGTCTATGGTATTTTCTCTGGCTCAACTCTTCATGAATTGGGGCACGTTATTGCAGCCGCCACCAAAGGCGGAAGTACCAGCCTCGATATTGCTGTAATAGTAAAATTAGGTCGCGTTGCTTTGCTGGTTCCCGTTGCTTTTATTATTAATGCGATCTTCAGGAATAATATATATAAAAATTCAGGCATCAAAAAAATTTCTGTCCCCTGGTTTATAATGGGATTCCTGGCTTTTAGCCTTATAAATACCTTT
Source organism: Caldanaerobius fijiensis DSM 17918 (assembly GCF_900129075.1). Taxonomy (NCBI): domain Bacteria; kingdom Bacillati; phylum Bacillota; class Clostridia; order Thermoanaerobacterales; family Thermoanaerobacteraceae; genus Caldanaerobius; species Caldanaerobius fijiensis. The sequence goes on along the minus strand of NZ_FQVH01000005.1, from coordinate 89,165 downwards.
AATATATTGCCAAAACCTGTTGTTGACATAATAATCCAAGTAAGTATATTCCTGCTCACAATGGCTATGGCAGCACTAGGACTTAATGTGCGTATAAGCAGCATTAAATCCATTGGACTAAAAGTTTTACTTATTGGAATTATTGGTTCTATCGTCATAAGTGTTTTCGGCTATATTTTTGTAAATGCATTATATTAAATTCCATCATTTTTTAACTCGATAATTCATATATATAATCAAAAATAATTAAAAAGGTGGGGAAATCAAATATGGAAATATACAATTTACCCATAATTCCCCTCATAGTCGGCGTAGTAGAATTGCTTAAGCAACTAGGTTTACCTCAAAAATGGGCTGCGCTGGCTTCAGCCATTATAGGCATCCTTGTAGGAGTCTTTTACATCGCACCAGGAGATATTCTAAAAGGTATATTAGAAGGTCTAGCTATTGGCCTAGCCGCAACAGGATTATATAGTGGTACGAAAAATACTATAGGAGCTTTCAGAGGCAACAAAGCATAAGGTATTGGGCGCGTTTCCCAATACCTTATAATTTTACGCACATTTCCTCTTATACCTTGCCACTCAGTCCTAACATATATTATAGCACACCATAAAAAAGGAGCAGCATATCTTTAAGATACTACTGCTCCATGTCTGTTATTTATTCTATAATGCCCTCATATGCTTTCCAATAGAGCTCTTCCAGCTCACTTACAAGAGGATACCTGGGATTTGAGCCTGTGCACTGATCCAAAAACGCTATGTTAGCCATATCATTCACTTCCCTCTCGAAAGAATCTCTTGGTATCCCAGCTTCAGCTAATGACAAGGGCATATTCAATTTTCTTGTCAATTCGACAATGGCGTTTATAAGGCTCTTTACACCTTCTTCTACGGTATCGGCCTTTAATCCTAGGAACTTCGCAATTTCCGCATATCTTTCTGGAGCTTTATAGTACTCATATTTGGGATATGATGTGAACTTGGTCGGTTCGGTAGCATTGTATCTTATCACGTATGGTAGAAGTATGGCATTAGCCCTTCCATGGGGTATATGAAACTTACCTCCGAGAATATGAGCCATACTGTGATTTATACCTAAAAATCCATTGGTAAAAGCCATACCCGCCATGCATGATGCATTGTGCATCTTTTCCCTCGCTTCTTTGTCCATGCCATTCTCATACGCTCTTGGAAGATATTTAAACACCAGCTCTATGGCTTTTAACGCAAGAGCATCAGTGTAATCTGACGCCATGACCGAAACATACGCCTCAATTGCATGGGTTAAAACATCCATACCTGTATCTGCAGTAACTGACCTGGGCACAGTATAGGTAAATTCAGGATCAATAATAGCGATATCCGGCGTAAGCTCATAGTCCGCAAGCGGATACTTTATATTCTTTGTCTTATCTGTTATAACAGCAAAAGCCGTAACCGCTGAGCCCGTACCACTGGTCGTCGGTATCGCAATCATAAGGGCTTTTTTACCTAACTGCGGGAACTTATATGCCCGTTTTCTAATGTCAATGAACTTAAGCCTTAATTCCTCAAACTTGGTATCTGGGAACTCATAGAACAGCCACATGCCTTTTGCCGCATCTATAGCAGAACCACCACCCAGCGCAATAATCAGATCCGGGTTAAATCTATTCATAGCTTCTACACCTTTCATAACCGTATCCACAGAGGGATCAGGTTCTACATCGGAGAAAATCTCATAATCAATTCCCGCTTTATCAAGGTGATAGAGTGCCTTATCCACAAATCCCAATTTTACCATAGCTGGATCTGTGACGATAAATGCCTTTTTGCCTTTAACCTTTTCAAGGTATTGTATTGAACCGGGTTCGAAATAAATCTTAGGTGGAACCTTAAACCATCTCATATTATACCTCCTGGCCGCAACCCTTTTTATGTTTATTAACTGTCTTACACTGACATTAGCTGTGGTTGAGTTTTTACCCATGGTACCACAACCTAGTGTGAGCGACGGCGTATTGCTGTTATAAATGTCGCCTATAGCACCATGACTTGAAGGTGAATTGATTATTATCCTACCAGCCCTTACCTTTTCAGAAAATTCCTTGATTATAGCTTCATCTTCGCAATGAATAACTGCTGAATGTCCTAGGCCTCCAAATTCCGTCATTTCCTGGCATCTCTTTATCCCTTCTTTATAATCCTCTACTATATAAAGTGCCAGTATTGGACTAAGTTTCTCCCTGGAAAGTGGATACTCCGGTCCCACACCTTCCAATTGTGCTACCAATATCTTTGTATTTTCAGGCACACTAAAACCTGCCATTTGCGCAATCTTCGTAGCAGGTTGCCCTACCACCTGTGGATTCATAGCACATCTCTCTTTATCTATAGCCAGATTTTCCAGCTTTCTGCGTTCTTCATCATTTACGAAGTAGCATCCATGTTGTTTCATTATATTTATTACTTCATCTGCTACATCTTTATCGATTATCACTGCCTGTTCTGATGCACATATCATACCATTATCAAAAGTCTTGCTCAGTATAAGGTCATTAACAGCTCTCTTCAAGTGAGCAGTTTTATTTATATAACATGGAACATTGCCAGGACCCACACCTAAGGCTGGTTTTCCTGAACTGTATGCGGCCTTTACCATGCCAGCTCCACCTGTGGCTAAAATTAAAGACACACCTGGGTGATTCATCAAATATTGAGTGGCTTCTACAGAAGGTTCTTCTATCCACTGGATACAATTTTCCGGTGCTCCATTGGCAACAGCTGTATCTCTCATAAGTTTTGCCGCAGCAATACTGCAATTTATAGATTTAGGATGGAAGCTAAATATGATTGGATTTCGTGTTTTAACGGCTATAAGGCTCTTAAAGAGCGTCGTGGAAGTTGGATTTGTGACTGGAGTTATGCCTGCTATAACGCCTACAGGTTCTGCTACTTCTATAAAGTCCTCTTCTTCGTTTTCGTTAATTATGCCGACGGTTTTAACATACTTAATGTCGTGATACACGTACTCAGTCGCAAACATATTTTTTATAACCTTATCTTCATATACACCCATACCCGTTTCTTCTACAGCCATCCTTGCCAGATCCATATGCCTATCTATACCCGCCAAGGCCATTGCTTTTACTATAGCATCAACTTGCTCTTGATCCAGCTTATAATATTCCCTTTGTGCAATTTCAGCCTTTTTTACCATCTCATCGATGGCTTGCCTATAATCCATACCAATACCTCCTTGTTATTTTATTAACATTGTAAGGGCCATTTTTTATTCGTTGTTATCTGTATACAGTATATTTTCTGCGATATATAGCCATTTTATTCCTCGTATTATATGTCAATGTTTTAACAATCTTTACGTCTTCATTATATACTATTGTTAATTTTGTGTCAATACTTATTATCTCTTGATAACGATTTCCGTATGAAATTTTTTTATAAAAAAACACCGGTATAACCGGTGCGTTATAACTCTTTCAGCGTAATAGCTCTATGCGGACAATATCTTGTGCAAACTCCACAACCTGTACATTTATCACTATCCACAGAAATTTTTACATTAAAAAAGCCATGTCGTTCTACCTTAAAAGCATCAAATTTACAGCTCCTTGCTGCTGGACAAAATGGAGATCTATCGCAAATCTCTTGATCTACAACTGCTTTTTTCATTTTTCCCCTTCCTTCCTGTCTTTTATCTTTTCGTATTTAATTACATTGCCATTATAATAATTCCCCTATCCCCATCCCCCTGGGGTGCTGTATCCATTATACAATATTTTTTACTTATAATCAAGTAAAAAAAACCTTGAGTGAAAAAAATCACATCAAGGTTTTTTAAAATATTTGATAACTTCTGTTATTATCAATATTGAAAGGGATAATATAAAGACTATTCCCCAATCTGTTGCATTTAACACGCTCACGCCAAAGTAAGTCCTCAATGGCGTTAAAATAACTATAAACATTAACACTGCCGATAGTATAATAGAATAAGTCATGTATCTATTACTAAAGACGCCAATTTTAAGCAATGATGCCTCTGCTCTTACATTCAGAGCTTGAAATAGCTGGGTTAAAACAAGTGTAGAAAAAGCCATCGTCCTCGCTGTTATAAGATTCTTCTTCATTAATCCAAGTCTAAAAGCAACCAAGGTCAAAAGGCCTATCAAAATGCCCTGCAATGTAATTTTCCACCATAAGCCGTGTGCGAATATGCTCTCTCCCTTTGGCCTGGGTTTTTTATCCATAACATCAGGTGCTGGCGGTTCAACGCCTAAAGCAAGGGCCGGAAAGCTATCTGTTAAAAGGTTTATCCATAAAATGTGAATAGGTTTTAGCGGCATAGGCATGCCAAGCATAACTGCCACAAAAATCACTACAATTTCACCTACATTGCATGATAAAAGAAAGTGTATTGATTTACGTATATTTTCGTAAATGGTCCGGCCTTCTTGAACTGCAGAAACAATGGTTGCAAAATTGTCATCTGTTAATATCATGTCTGCGGCACCCTTTGCCACATCAGTACCTGTCATCCCCATGGCAGCTCCTATATCAGCCTGTTTAAGAGCAGGAGCATCATTTACCCCATCACCTGTCATAGCAACAACAGCTCCATTATTCTGCCAGGCTTTTACTATCCTTACTTTATGCTCTGGTGAAACCCTTGCATAAACCGAAATATCCTTAACCTGTTTATCCAATTCTTCATCTGTTAATTCGTTTAATTGAACACCTGTCACAGCCTCATCCCCTGCCTTGTATATGCCCAATTCTTTTCCGATTGCTACGGCTGTGACCAAGTGGTCACCTGTAATCATAACAGGCTTAATCCCTGCTTTTTTACACAACCTCACAGATTCTTTTACTTCTTCCCTGGGAGGATCGATCATGCCTATCAAACCTATAAACGTAAGATCACATTCAAATTCGCCATGTGATCCAATATCATCCAAATCTTTATATGCAACAGCCAATACTCTCAACGCACCTTTTGCCATTTCTTCATTAACCGCTTTTATCTTCTCTTTAATACTATCGTCCAACGGCAATATATCGCCATTCAAATATAAACTTGTACACCTATCAATTACATTATCAGGTGCACCCTTCGTTATCACCTTGTATCCTTTTTCATCTCTATGTACTGTCGTCATCATTTTTCGGTCAGAATCAAAAGGCACCTCGTCAACTCGCGGTTTTGCCTCTTCTATATCCTGTTTTCTTATACCAGCCGATTTAGCAGCCATGACAATAGCCACTTCGGTAGGATCCCCAATTTCCCTTCCATCCTCATCTATAAAAGCATCTGTGCAAAGGGCTGCACATTCTAATAAGAACTTCACTTCATTATCTGTGCTGCCTTCAGATTTAAATATGGCATTTATATCGCTATAAACTTTATCATTTGTATATAATTTCATTACCGTCATGCGATTTTGTGTTAATGTACCGGTTTTATCTGTACATATAACACTGGCGCTTCCAAGCGTCTCTACCGCAGGTAATTTTCTTATAATAGCTTTCTTCTTTATCATCTTTTGAACGCCTATTGCCAGGGTAATCGTAACTATAGCAGGTAGTCCTTCCGGAATAGCAGCAACAGCCAGGCTCACAGCTGTCATAAACATGTCAAAGACAGGCCGTCTACTCAAAATACCTGTTATAAAAATGATAAAACAGATTAAAAGAACCCCAACTCCAAGGTATTTTCCCAATTCTTCAAGCCGCCTTTGAAGTGGCGTAGCGGCTGTATCCTGGCTATCAATAAATTCAGCGATCTTACCCATTTCTGTATTCATCCCGGTATCTGTCACAATCATACGACCTCTACCATAAGCTACCACAGTGCCCATATAAGCCATATTTATCCTATCTCCTAATGGAAGCTCTTCGGCTTTTAACGCCTTTATATCCTTATCTACAGGTACCGATTCCCCAGTCAATGCTGATTCATCGATCCTTAAATTAGTTGCCTCAAAAAGCCTGCCATCCGCAGGAACAAAATTACCCGCTTCTAAATACACTATATCTCCCGGTACAAGCTGGCTTGTGGGAATGTCGACAACTCTTCCGCTTCGAATGACCCTAGCCGTTGGTGAAGTCAATTTTTTCAATGCTTCCAGAGACTTTTCAGCCCTGTTTTCCTGCAACATACCCAAAATCCCATTTAATACTACTACAACTATCATAATTACAGCATCTGTTACCTCACCTAATAATAACGAGATGATTGTTGCCGCTAACAATATGAGCACCATAAAATCTTTAAATTGATCGAGAAACATCAAAAAAAGAGATTTCTTATTTTGTTCTTTAAGTTGATTATAACCGTATTCGCGTAAGCGCTTCTGAGCTTCTTCGTTGCTAAGGCCCTTGATGATATCCGTCTTTAAATACTCCTCCACATCCTTATATTCTTGATTCCAATATATTATTGTCATTCACTCCTTTCATAAAAAATATATTTTTCAGTTTTTTCTAGCTACTATTATATCACGCATAATCGCCTGATCTACACGATGTTCGAACTGGTTATAGGTCTCTTTCTCTAATACCGCCAGACCAGCTTGCTCTAAAAGTTGGTGGAGGTTCTGACGTTTTAGCAAAAAAGTATTCCATGACAATACCAAACTGCCTCCCTTTTTCAGTACACTGGTCCATGCAGGCAAAGCTTTTTGCAGCAAAAGTTCTGGATTGCGCGTAAAACTACCTGTGCCAGTATTGCTCCCGTGTTGAATACCGTAAGGCAAGTCAGCAACAATCACATGAAAATAATTCTTTTTAAAGTATTTATCGGTATTTACCGTATCTCCACGCACCATGTTTACTTCAAGCATATTATTGTTTTTATACTCTTCCTTAGTTTTTGCCAGATTTATACAAGTTATATCGCATATTTTAGTCCCTTCCGAAGACATCTTTGACTTTGATACTTTGTGCTTAAATCGCTTGTTTTCCAGATACTTAATCAAAAATGCCAACCCCTGGTCTACAAGCTTTTTATCTATTTCTACTCCTGAAACATTATAACCAAAAATCAATCCTTGAAAAAGCGAGGTACCCTTACCGCATACAGGATCTAGCAGATTTATACGATCTTGACCATAAAAATCGCTAGCAAATACTGCCAGATTTATCATGAGCTTTGTGAAATATTCATTGGTCTTACCTGAGTATTTCAAAATGTTCACGATATCATCCTCAAGATATTGCCCGTAATCTTTAGTCATGGGAACTAAACATGTCTTGCCGCCATATTCCTCCTGTTTAAAAAGAGCATATACAAAAGACAGCCTGGATATCAATTTAAGATCTTGTGAAGGTAAGGAATCAACGTTAAAAGTTACATAATCTATGCCGTGTATATTTTCTAGGGCTATATTTTCACATGTCCTAGACATTCGATAAGCTGCAGCCTCAAATTCTAACAAAGCTAATTTTTTAGATGTATTGTAGTAAACCTGGTTATGGTATGGATGCATCAAAATAAGGTACTTTTCCAATACAGCCACTCCTCTTTTTTATAATTGTAAAAAAATATGCATTTTTTAATATCAATAAGTTATGCTAATTTTATATTTTCCTCTTGAGTCAAGAACTGCATAGAGCACAGATAGTGATACAACCCTTTTCGCTTTATTAAGTCCTCATGTTTCCCCTGTTCCACAATGCGACCATCTTTTAGGACTATTATATTGTCGGCTTTTTTTACCGTGGACAGGCGATGAGCTATTATCAGGATAGTTCTGCTGCCTGCCAGATTATTTATAGCATTTTGTATCTCTCTTTCGGTTTCTGCATCAACTGAAGATGTAGCCTCATCCAGTATGAGAATAGGCGAATTTTTTAACACTGCCCTGGCTATAGAAATCCTTTGCTTTTGTCCTCCAGAAAGTTTTATACCTCTTTCTCCTATATAGGTATTATAACCATCAGGCATCTGCATTATAAAGTCATGAGCACATGCTATTTTTGCGGCATTTATGATATCATCCATAGTGGCCTTTTCATTACCGTAAGCTATGTTTTCAGCAATCGTTCCATTAAACAAAAAGACATCCTGCAGCACCATGCTTATATTATTCCTTAAAGACCTCAAAGATACTTCCCTGATATCTATATCGTCTATCTTTATCGACCCTGAATCCACATCGTAGAAGCGATTTATAAGGCTCATTATAGTGGTTTTACCTACACCGGTAGGACCTACAAAAGCAACCATTTGCCCCGGGTTTATAGTAAAAGATATGTCTTCTAATACTGGTTTTTCATTATTGTAAGAAAAATTCACATGTTCAAAGGTTATTTTACCTTTTATATTTTTTAAGTCAATTGCATGTTCCTTCTCTTTTACATCAGGTTCTGTATCCAGGACCTCAAATACCCTTTCTGCACCAGCCAATGCCTGTTGAAGGTTTTCTAGAACCTGGCCCAATGCTGTTATAGGCTGATAAAACATACTTAAATATAATATGAAGCCAACTATATCCTCTACCGGTAGTTTGCCCTTTATGGCCATTATACCTCCCAGAGACACCACTATAACAGTCCCTATTGAGCTGAAAAAATTCAACACTGGATGAAATATAGCGCTAAGCTTTAATGCACCTATTAGTGCCGTTGCATGCTCATACGCCCTATTTTTTATTTTTCCTATCTCGCGCTCCTGTTGGTTAAAAGCCTGTATTTCTCTTATCCCCGACAGATTATCTTGCAGATCAGCATTTAAATCAGCTAAAGCCCGTTGGGCAAACCTGAATGAGGGCAGTATGCGCTTGGTAAATACTGCTCCCCCATAAACCAAAAAAGGGATGGGCACCAGCGATAAAAATGCCAGAATAGGATTCATGATAAACAGTATTATAGTTACACCCAGAAGTATCAGGGCATTAGTAAAGAGATCTGGTAAGGCATGAGCTATCAGCATCTCAAAGGTAGCAGTATCATTTATTACTCTTGACATCAACTGCCCTGTCTGCTTGTCATGGTAATACCTCAATGAAAGCTTTTGTAGTTTCTCATATACTAACACCCTCATATAGGCCACCAACTGCCACGCTCCATAATGAGACAAATAGCTGCTTAAAAACTGAAATACAGTTCTGGCTATATAAGTTAGTGTCAGTATTATTGAAAGTCTTACAATGAGTTCCTTGGCATTGGTGTAGCGATTAAGATTAGTTACTACTCCAATAAGATCCCTTATTAACCAGGGACCTATAAGGTTCAAACCAGTTATGGAAAACGTACTTATTACAGCTATAATGAGATATTTCCAATAAGGTCTGGCATATCGCACAAGTCGTAACAAATATCGCATACTCTTATACACCCCTTTATCATCGATATTTTTACAGCAAAAATATTATATCCTAAGAAAAAAAATAAAGCAAATTCACCTGATTGTTTTTTATATAAATAAAATAATCGTCTATACCAATAGAGCTGAAGTTGTCTTCAGGCTCTCGATAGACGATTCGGTTTACATATTGCACACATATAATAGCGGCGAGTGGAGTCGAACCACCGACACTGCGGGTATGAACCGCATGCTCTAGCCAACTGAGCTACGCCGCCCTATTTTATTATTAATTTTTAAAAATCATAATTAAAATTTAGTTGCGGGGGTAGGATTTGAACCTACGACCTTCGGGTTATGAGCCCGACGAGCTACCTGCTGCTCCACCCCGCGATGTTTTACACCACCTGGTGCCGGAGACCGGAATCGAACCGGTACGAGTCTTTTAGGACCCCCAGGATTTTAAGTCCTGTGCGTCTGCCAGTTCCGCCACTCCGGCAAACCTCAGCGACGATATATATTATATATCAACGCAACCACTTTGTCAAGGAATATTTTCGAAAATCAGACCTTCTAAATTGTCCCATTCGCTGACTGAAATTTCTTCTAGCTCAAAATACTCCATTACTTTTGTAAGGATCATAACGCCTGCTACAATAATATCCGCTCTTTCAGGCATCAGACCTTTTACCCGCTTTCTTTCATCACTGCTCATCCCAGACAACACATTTAGTATACTATATACTCTATGATATGTCAAGACGTAGCTGTGAACTTTTTCAGAATCGTAAACATCCAGGTTTTGATCTATCGCTGCCAGCGACGTTATTGTGCCACCTACACCGACCGCCACAATTCTTTTACCCCTACTCAAAATAATCTCTTTTAAGCGATGCAATAACATCAAATTCATTTCTATATCTTCACTCAATTTTTGCATATGACTTTTATCATATAAGCTCTCATTTAAATACCTTTCCGTTAACCTCACAGCACCTATGTTTAGGCTATACCTCTCCTTTATTTTGTTCTTTTCCCCATATGTAAATTCTGTACTGCCACCGCCAATATCTACAATTAAAATACTCTTCCCTTCACAACTTTTTATGCCACCGGCTACTCCTTTAAAAGCCAATTCTGCTTCCTTTTTTCCAGATATCACATCAACTCTTACGCCCGTTTTCTGATATATTTCTTGTAACAACACTTCCTTATTTAAAGCATCCCTTACCGCGCTGGTCCCTATTGCAATAATTTTATCACAGTGAAAAGACCTTGCTATATCTACAAAATTTGTAACGGCATCTACGGTTCTGCATATAGCATCTATTTTCAAGGTACTGGTGATATCTACACCAGTACCTAATCTAGTCGTCTTTATACCTTTATAAATTTTAGTTATACCATTTTTATCGGCATCAGCTATTAACAGCCTTACCGAATTCGTCCCTATATCAATACAACCAAATCTCATCGGTCACCTCGACTATCATTACATAAAGATCAATCACTTTTCGATCATTTTATTGGTTTTTCCTCTATTATATCCTCCCCCAGACCTTCTTCTGGTATCCAGGTTCTTTTTAAGCTGCTGCTGTCTTTCATCGCTATCCTTTAAAAACTTAGCAAGCCTATCCTCAAAAGACATGTTGCTGGACGATTTGTTACGATTCCATTCTAAGTCCAATGGTCTAGACGATTTTTTAAGCTCCGCATTCGCCTTTTTAATTGACAAGCTAATTTTACCATCAGGGCTAACCGACAAAATTTTAACTTTTACCTTATCCTTTTCTTTTAAATAATCTCTCACATCTTTCACGTATTTATCTGCGACTTCTGATATGTGTACTAATCCAGTTTCCCCTTCTGGTAACTGGACAAATGCCCCGAAGCTTGTTATATTTAGCACGGTTCCGTCGACCACTTTGCCTACCTCAACTGGCATAAATAAAAGATTCCTCCTTTTAATTCTTTAATACAATTTTATTGTATCAATGATTTGTCCCAAATGCAAGCACATCAGAGGCTCTGATTTAACTTTTTATAAAAATCTATTTTCCATTAATATCCACATAGACGGTTTGGCCTTTTTTTACCAAGCCCAATTCATCACTGGCGATCTTTCTTACAAAATCTAATGTTTTTGAATATTTTATTTCCTTTTGAAGCCTTTCATTTTCTTTCTTAGCCATTTCGATTCGCTTATTTAAATCTCTCTGCTCTTTATGCAATCGAATTATGGTATATTGTTGCTGAATAAGTGTCACAGAAGTATAAACTGTAATAGCAAAAATCACCAGTTTCCTTTTATTCACCTTCAACCTCACCTAAAACAATCCTTTCCTTGGATTAATGCATTATCTAATATTGATATTCGACGCAACTACTAAAATCCCTTCATTTTTTTCTGAAATTTAATAAATTTTTAACACCGTTAATTTGCCTTGCCACTATATTATATGCAAGCAAAAATGGAGATGATATAAAGCTAAAGAGGCCAACCATACTTCTTTTTATACATCTGAGTGTCTTTATGGTAATTCTTATAAACACAAAACTGAATAATTTCATGTAAATATAAAAGCCCGATATAAATCCCAGGAAAGTATAAAACCTTAATTCCGCGTAATTGGCAAGAAATATCACTGAAAACACAAATAACGAACAAATTAACCAAAAAAGCGCATCTTCAATATACGTAGCCTTTTTTTTAGGTCTAAATATTCTCCTGAATATCCTGTAAATATCATAAAAAAGCCCTAAGAAAATACCTCCATACATACATATTAAAAAAACTAATACTTGATTACTTATAGCCGAATCCATATCATCACTCCACCACGCCAAAAGTAATAGAAAAACCCCCTTAAAGCAAAGTAAGGAGGCATATTATTATTTAAACATTTTACTTAAAAGGCCCTTTCCACGGCCTTTCATATCTTCTTTGCTGGTGTAAGTGAGGCTTAATATAGTGCCTTCGATGATAAGTTCCCCATCGTCTAGGTTAAGCTTGTTTATGTGTAAATCCTTACCTTTTATGATCAATCCCCCAAGGTTTGTAGAAAGATTTATGTTATCTTCGTTAAAGCTCATAACTTCTATGACCCCGCTTATTTTTGCTTTTTCTCTGTTCTCTATAAATATATTATGAGACGCATCCATATGCATCACCCTCTTAACCCTTTATATAAAATATATGCAGGGCATATAAAAGTTATGACATTATAATAGTTTATACATCTCTGCAGCATCCTCTTTCAATGCGTGTTCATGTAACTGTGTTACCATTGCTTTAACTGTTCGAGAACCAAGTTGAATCTCTATTACATCTCCTACCTTTACTTCTGTGCCTGCTTTCGCTATCTTACCATTTACCAAAACGCGCCCCTCATCACAGGCCTCTTTTGCTACTGTTCTGCGTTTTATCAACCTTGAAACCTTTAAGTATTTGTCCAGTCTCATACTATCACCTACTTAAATTAAAATTATATAAAAAAATCAGGTCACGCGACCCGATTTTTTATTTTACTCTTTCCTTAAGCAATTTACCTGCTTTAAATACAGGAGCTTTAGAAGCAGGTATAATAATTTCTTCTTTCGTCTGGGGATTTATGCCTTTTCTCTCGGCTCTTTCCCTCACCTCAAAAGTCCCAAAGCCAACCAGCTGAACTTTATCCCCTTTCTCAAGAGTTTCTATAACCGATTCTATAAAAGCATCCAATGCTTTTTCGGCATCTTTTTTAGTAAGTCCACTTTTTTCTGCCATGCTTGAAACAATATCAGCCTTATTCACCTTAAAACCTCCCATTTCCATTTTTGTTTTTATAATATGTTGCATTTTAATATATTCTTCAAAAAATCGCAAAATCCTGCTTTTTAAAGCTATTTTTCATTATTCTTGTGAAAATTATTCGTCTTGGCTTCATTCCACAGTTCATCCATTTCAGATAAGCTCATATCCTGCATCATCTTGCCCATTTCTACAGCTTTGGTTTCAATATAACTAAATCTTTCTATGAACTTCTCTATAGTACTGGCAAGGGCTAGTTCCGGTTCAACTTTTAAAAACCTTGACACATTTACACATGCGAACAGAACATCGCCCATCTCTTCTTGGATTTTTTCCCTGTTTCCAGATTTATATACCTCTTTTAATTCCTCAATTTCTTCATAAAGCTTGTCCAAAGCCTTATCTACATCATCCCAATCAAATCCCACCTTTGCAGCTTTATGCTGTACCTTATAACTTCTCATAAGAGCAGGCAGTTCTTTAGGTATGTCCCTCAACACCTCAGTAATAGAAGTATATCCTTTTTCGTCTTTTTTTATGGCATCCCAGTTATTTAAAACCTCATCGGTACTTTTTACCTTTATGTTAGAAAAAATATGGGGATGCCTCAATATCATCTTGCTACACACTCCGTCGATGACGTCGTTTATGTTAAACAAACCACTTTCTTCAGCTATCCTTGAATGAAAAACCACCTGGAACAGAACATCTCCCAATTCTTCCTGTAGCTTAGCCGGATCTTTTTTATTAATAGCTTCTATAACCTCATAACATTCCTCAATAAGATACTGTCTGAGGGTTTCGTGAGTCTGTTCCTTATCCCACGGGCATCCGCTATCACTCCTTAATTTTTCCATTATTTTTATCAGATCTCCAAAATCATAGGTTGAATTGGATGCTGGCGGTATGTATACACACGTTAAGTGATCTATGTCCTTTTGCATGTCAAGCTGATACAATTTGATCTTTCGAACAACTTCCTCATGGGGTATGCCTGCTGATCGTATAAACACGATATCTTGCTCTGGCTGATATATTTTCATAAGCTTTAACTTAATTTCTGATGCAACCAGATTGTCATATACCTGTGTTATTATATTCCCGCAAGCGCGATCAGGCACCTGCCGATCTAAAGAAAGCCCATCCAGGATTTTTAGCCCATTTATTGGATCGTATTTAATAGATGCTAATACAGCATCAATAAAGCTAACAGCTGAATATACAAAAACATCAATTCCTTTCTCCTGTGCCAACCGCATCAGGTTATCAACGGATCTTTCTGCGATAAGGGGATGTCCTGGTACAGCATATACCACCTTTCCCCCTTCCAATACCCTTCCGATAAGGAATTCAGCTATTTTAATATATACCTCATCAAAAGATCTGCTTTCCTCGTATATATAGTCAAAAGATTGATACTTTATGCCATTTTCATCCAACCACTTAACAGAAGGATGTATTTTAGTCCTCAAATATATTTCGTCAGCCCCTCTTAAAATATTTTCTGTCTGCCTTGTTATTAAACCGTCACTGCCTGGCCCTAATCCTATAACATCTATTCTCATATATCATCACCACAATTATTTTACCACCATTTAACCCTTTAAAGCAACAAAAAAGACCTGGATGGTACCAGATCAATCATATCCTTTAAACAAGGGTGGCGGAGTAGGCTTCAAGGGCATCACAATTTGCCCTGTCAGCGCATCTATATGCATAAGCCAATAACCATCAGCATCATATTCGAATTGCTGACCTCTAGCAGGCCTCCAGCAAACAAAGCCAGTAAGACCTCCATAAGGCTGATCAAACATATTAAATTTACCCGGCATAGCATAAACTATATACTTTACTTTGTTTTGCTCAAAAACCAACCCCATCAAGTAATGATCTTTATTAAATGCATACCCGTTTTCAATCTTCCACCATTTATAACCTTCCATTTTTTCTTCAAAAGGCTGTACTTCTTGCAAATGTCCTATTATATCTCCAATATATTTCTTCAAATTTCGTACATACTGGCTCTCACCAGGCACACCTTGATCTTTTAACTCCAGCAATCCAATAAGATTTTCTGCTTCACTTTCACCTATATTTTTTTCAGATATATTATTTTGCTCAGATATATTTTTTTCAGAACTTTGATCTGTTTTGTCTTCCTTATCTTCTTGCGGTTCTGCATGATCATATCCTGATTCACCTTCATCATGATCCAAATTTTCAACATATGCACCATTTTGCTCTAACTTTTGCTCTAACTGGCTATCGCTATCTTCTCCTATATCTATATTTGGTAATTCTGGCACAAGATTCTCTGAAGATTTGGACTCGTCAATGCTTATATTTTTGTCGTGCTTAATCATTTTTTTCCAATCAGCATAATCACCATCTAAAAGTCCTACCAGCGGTGTAATCAATTGTCCATTGAGATTATCCACCACAACTGCGCAAACCTTCAGATCTTCCAATCTGATACCTTTCCCCTCGATATTTTCAGGATCAAAAAGCCATTGAGAAATGCACCTACCCATATCATCAATTTTCAATACACCCATATCAAACATCACGGGCTCATTGTTTTTAAAACCAATAAGCATGCCTTTATATGAAAAATCCTCCGGCTGCTTCAGGCCTGTCACATTTATAGTAACCCTACATCTGTTGCCAAACCTTTCAAACTTAAAAAAACCGTCTGGTTTTTCGCCTTCTATAGAATACTTGTCATCGTCCGGCTTTAATGTCACGAAAAATCTCCTCAAAAGCATACCAACCCCCTCCTTTTAAATAAGGTATGCCGACTACTGGTAAATATATATGCATACTTCTAATTTTTAGAACATTATGGGGGCAAGCTTTCGCGATAAGCGTGCAAAATCCTCTATACTTAAGTTTTCACCACGTACTTCAGGATCTACACCGCATTCCTCTATAATACTTTTTAACATAGCTTTATCCTTCAAAATATCCCCACCATGCAGGGCGTTTAGAAGTGTCTTCCTTCTACTGGAAAATGCAGCTTTAACTATTCTAAAAAATTTTTTCTCATCTACATCTACCGCAGGCGATTTTCTTATATCCATCCTGACAACAACAGAATCCACCTTAGGTTGAGGCTTAAAAGACTCTTTGGGAACATCCAATACTATTTCAGGTATAGCATAGTATTGTACTGCGATAGTTAAAACACCGTAATCCTTATTGCCAGGAACAGCAACAATCCTTTGGCCTACCTCCTTCTGAACCATAACCACAATCCTATCAATCTTTGATCTAAATTCCATAAGCCTCATAATTATCGGCGTCGTTATATAATAGGGCAAGTTTGCTACCACTGTAAAAACGTCATCAAAATATTCCCACAAATTTACCTTTAGGATATCCCCGTTGATCAGACAAACATTATTCCTGTTTTTAAGACGGTCATTTAGCCTTTCATAAAGACTGCGATCTATTTCCACAGCAACCAGTTTATTAGCCACATCAGCAAGTTTAAACGTAAGGGCACCGGTTCCAGGACCAATTTCTAATACATCACGTCCTTTTACCCCCGCTTCTCGCACAATAGCGTTAGAAATAGAATCATCGATAAGGAAATTCTGACCCAATCTCTTTTTTGCTTTGATTTTATCCATACCTTATCCCTTCATTGAATACTTTCTAAAGCCTTCATAAATTCTTCTCTCGATATGTTGTAAGTATTTAACCTTTTTAAAAACTGTCCGGCATTGGCATAACCTATACCTAAAATAGCGCCCAGCTTTGCCCTTCTTATCGAAGCCTTTTGATTACCTACCAGTTTTGCATTTATCATGTCCTCCATCGTAAATACATCTTCTTTATCTATTCTCTCTACTCTAGCTTTTTCTAATGCCCTCACAATGCTCTCAGGCGAAGCATTTTCTACCCCTACGTCATCATGCAATGTCGCTTCATCCCTTGGTATAAAAGCGTGCTTCACACCTTTTACCAGCGACGATATTTTCCTCCTGATTGCTTCACCTGCATGATCTGGATCTGTCAATACAATTACTCCTCGTTTCCTTTGAGCCATGCGAATTAGATCTATTGTTTCTCTTTTTAATCTAAATCCATCTGTTACAATCACATCTGCATCTACTGCTCTCTTAACAGCGTATAGATCATCCCTTCCCTCTACCACAATAACTTCTTTTAACATCAATCACAACCCCCGAAGCAAAATATCTCCAAATTATAAGTAATCAGTAGAATTTCTGCAATAGAATTATTTTATCACGTCTATGCAAAAATCACAATTGTTTATAAAGATATAAAGTAAAGGGATACGCATGTATCCCTTTACTTTAAAACATACACTTTTACTATACGTCGCCCATATCGCTGTGCTTTTTCGCTGTCGCTAAAATATAGATCTATTTTGTTGCCTACTATAGCGCTTCCCGTATCAGCAGCCAGCGCATATCCATAACCTTCTACGTATAATCTCGTTCCCAGTGGTATAACCAATGGATCTACAGCTGCAATGCCTGGTTTTACTCTTATTCCAGACGCTGTTATACCATAACCTCCATCCCCTGGAGATTTTCCTGTATCTGAATAACTGCTGGTATATGCTGTAGCTTCCATTGTTAATACTTTTGAATACCTTATAATCTCGCCCCTTGATGTTGTAAGCATGCCGATGGTGCCCACGGCTATCACCTTGTTTATCGGGAGCTTTAGAACTTTTTCTTGAAGTAAAGTACGGGCGACCTCTTTACCATCTTTTAATATTACTTTGTATATCAATTCCTTTTTTCCATTTTGCCCATCTCGGACCACCACAGATTTTCCCTGCTCTAATCTATCTGTATAACTTTTCGTCACTTTAAACGGTATATCAGCAATTTCTGTTACAGTCTGCTCCTGAATTCGAGATATTTTTATCGTTTCATTAGGTTTAACGATTTCCCATGGCGATGGCCTGACCTCGTCTCCTTTCACGATTTTTATATCTGCCTGGTTAAGTATATCGCCTACAAACTCCTTATCTGTTGACAACCTGAATCTCTTGCCATCAACTTCAACATTAACCCATTTAAGGTTTAAATCAGGTTTTCCAAACAACTCTTTATTTATCCTGTTTATTTGCTGCTGAGGCAGGTTGTATGTAATAAAAACTCGCAGCGGCGATTTTTCAATAGATGCCACTTCTTTAGAACGCATTTTAAATAAAAAAGGTGTTATAGCAGCAATAGTAGCTATGGCAATAACAAATATGTACATCTTTTTATTTGCCATACTATCGCCTCCTTTCATTGCCCTCTATTTTAATCCAAAAGAAACATCATGTCAAATTGCCTTGGGCATAGAAATATGCTATTATTATAGTATGATATTATTATACCAAATTATTCATCATTTTGTAAAAAATAGAGGGATACCCCTCTATTTTTTACATTTATATTTACATTCCATGGTACATATGCATATGCTTTATACACATGTCAATATGAAGCATTAATAAGGCAACTATATATCTCATCTCCATCATTTCTTCATCCATCGGATGCATACCCGGCATATATGGCATTCCAGGTAACGGCATCATGCCAGGCATAGCGACTGGTGGCATTCCATGCACAGGTGCCGTTCCTGGCACCATAGGCATTCCCGGCAGCGTGGATATAGGCGCCATACCAGGCATTCCAGAAACCCCAGAAGATGCTCCAGGCATTATAGTAGACATTGCTGGCATTTGATAAGGCGACATACCAGCAGCTGTATCAGTCAAAGGATCTTTATCCATAACCATACCTCCTCATGAGAATTATTCATTACAGTATATGTTGCATAAAATACAAGTGTGATAGCCTACAGATTTATAATCTAAACAATGCATGAAGAGGCTGGTAATAAAATATAATTCCTAAAATGCCAGAAATTATAGTAAGCAAAATAGGATCAAAATCTTTATATGTAAGTATAAATGCCAATAAAAATATCAACCAGCTGTATACATCTATAAACGACCCTTCTGCAACTGATACGGCAGCCGCAGCTATAAGGCCAATGCTGGCAGGCCTTATCCCCTTAAACATCCATTTAACAGCAGGTTTATCAGAAAAACGAGTAAAATACCTGGCTATGATTAAAATAATGACAAATGAAGGTAAAACCACACCTAGTGTAGCAAGTGTCGAACCCAAAATACCTTTTATGGTGTACCCCACATAAGTTGCAGAATTTATCGCTATAGGACCCGGCGTCACCTGAGAAATAGCCACTACATCTATAAAGTCTTTGTTTGATAACCAATGATTCACATTAACTATTTCTTTTTGAATGACGGCAAGTACCGCATACCCGCCACCAAAACTGAATGCACCTATCTTTATAAACGAAAGCAAAATCTTAATCAGTACTGCCACGTTCTTCGCCTCCCGAAATAGCCATCGCTGATATACCTCCCAGCGCAGCTAATATTATAACAAGTATCGGATGTAAATTAAAAACGATGATAGCCACTGCTGCAAGAAATGTAACTGTCAACGCGCCACTCTTTATTTTAGCCGATTTAAGCAGCGTTATTACGGAAGCACCTATCATTGCTGCCACAGCGGGCCTTATCCCCTTAAAAATAGCCTCTATCAGCGGTTGATCTTTTATCGTGGTAAAAAACATCGCAATCAATAAAATAGTAATAAAAGAAGGAAGGGTCGATCCTAAAGTAGCAACGATAGAGCCGATAAAGCCCCCCATTTTGTAACCCACATATACCGATGTATTTATAGCAATAGGTCCAGGTGCCGACTGAGCAACCGCCAGGATATCCACAAATTCTTCATCAGAAAGCCACTTGCGTTTGCCTGCAATCTCTTTTTTCATGAGCGGTACCATGGCGTAACCGCCGCCTAATGTAAATGCTCCTATCTTGAAAAAAACCAGAAACATCTGTATCAACCGTTTTGTCAAGAAATTCGCCTCCCTATAACTACTCTCTCAATACCCGCCAAGTCCTTTATGATGTCCACAGAATATGACATCATCATCGATTTTACCTTTTGTGCCTGATCATACCCGACTTCAAATGCCAATAAGCCACCTTTTTTTAGATACTCAAAGGCACCTGCTATAATCTTTCTGTAAAAGCGCAAACCATCCTTTCCCCCATCAAGAGCTAGGGCGGGTTCGCTTTTTACTTCATTAGATAAATTTTTTATGTCAACAGAAGGTATATACGGCGGGTTAGATACAATAACATCGAAATAGCCCTTATATTCGTCAGGCAATGCATCATATACATCTCCTTGATAAAAAAACACCCTATCTTCAACACCCAATCTACGCGCATTGGTCTTTGCAACAGCCAGCGCATCAGATGAAATATCTGTAGCATATACAGAGCTATCAGTTATGAAGTAAGCAAGGCTTATACCTATGCATCCACTACCGGTTCCTATATCCAAAATTTTAGGGCTCTTTACTCCTTTAAGCCGTTGAATTAGTGCCTCCACCAGGATTTCGGTTTCAGGCCGCGGAATTAATACACTTTGATTTACTATAAAATCTATACCCATAAATTCTTTAAAACCCGTGATATATGCTACAGGAATACCCCTCCTGCGATCTTCTATTAGTCGGCGATATATAACTAAATCATCATGAGTCAATTTTTCTTTATTTATCACTATAAGGTGAGCCCTTTCACATTTTAAAACGTGAGATAAAAGAAGTTCGGCATCCAGGCGTGATGTCTGAATGCCTATCTCTTTTAGCACACCCGTTCCCCATATAATGGCTTCATGGACACTCAATTGTCTTTCCTTCATCCAGCACACCCTTTAAAGAACAAATGGCTACTTCCAGTTGCGAATCATCAGGTTCTCTTGTAGTAAATCTTTGCAAATATAGACCCAAGTACGTTAACACCTTTATGAATCTATTTTCACTTCTACCTGCCAGCTTAATGAATTCATAGGATATTCCGGCTACAACAGGCAACAATATTATTCTCAGTACTATTCTATCCTTAAGTGATGGCCATTGAAATAGAGAAAAAACGATAATACTTACTATCATCACTATAAACAAAAAATTTGTCCCACACCTGGGATGCAGTGTAGAATATTTACGGGCATTCTCTACGGTCAGCTCCTGGTCATGTTCAAAACAATGTATCACTTTGTGTTCAGCACCATGATACTCAAATACCCTCTGGATATCCTTCATCAACGATATCAACGAAAGATAAGCCAGAAATATTAAAACTCTTAACATGCCTTCTATCGCATTTAACCCAATATATGATCTTACCGCACCCTTTAAAAAGGAACTGGCATATGTTGGCAATACAAAAAACAAAAGTACAGCAAACGCCACCGATATAGTAATCGAAGCATACATAAACAATAAATTTTTTACTGAATTATCTTTTGATTGCTCATTTCCTTCAACAACGTCAGCTGAATACATCAACGACTTAATACCTACAAGAAGGGAATCAAGAAGCACAAATGTACCCCTTAAAAAGGGTATATTTAAAAATGGAAACTTTCGGGTAATAGGCAAAAAACGTTGTTTAAATAACTCTATACTCCCATCCTGCTTTCTAACAGCGATAGCGTATCCGTTTATGCCTCGCATCATCACGCCTTCAATAACGGCCTGCCCGCCGTAATCAAACTTTCTGTTCAATTTCATCACCTCGCCTGTTTTCATTATAGCACATAAATAAAAAAAAATAAAAGAGAGCTCTCAGACTCCCTTTTATTTTTTCTCACCCCAGCCGTATTTCTTTGTAAATCTTTCAACACGTCCGCCGGTATCCACAAACTTCTGCTGGCCCGTAAAGAAAGGATGGCATTTTGAACAAATCTCCACATGTATCTCTTTTTTTGTAGACCCGGTAACAAACGTATTTCCACATGCACACTTTACTATGGCATCATGGTAATATGTTGGATGTATACCCTTTTTCATCGTTCTCACCTCGCTCCCATAGACTTGGCCATGGACCTATATCAAATAACACCATATAATTATATTTTATTTTATGCTTTTCGTCAACATGGCTTAAATCTATTTTTTAAATCTATTTTATAAGATAGCGCTCTTAATTCCTTCTATAAATTCATTATTGTCTTTAGTCTTCATGAGCTTATTTATTAGAAGCTCCATAACTTCCGCAGGGGGTGTCGTAGCCATGGCTTTTCTTATCAGCCACATGGCTTCTAGCTCGCGACTAGACAGTAGCAGTTCCTCTCTTCTAGTACCGGATTTGTATATGTCAATAGCCGGGAATATCCTCCTTTCAGATAATCTTCTGTCCAGGTGAAGTTCCATATTACCTGTTCCTTTAAACTCTTCAAATATTACGTCATCCATTCTACTGCCTGTTTCAATAAGAGTGGTAGCAAGTATGGTCAGACTGCCACCTTCCTCAATATTTCGCGCAGCGCCAAAAAATCTCTTAGGCGGATGCAGAGCTGCGGGATCGAGACCACCTGACAATGTTCTCCCTGAAGGCGGTGTTGTAAGATTATATGCCCTTGCAAGCCTCGTTATGCTGTCCAGCAATATCACAACATCCTTTTTCTGTTCCACCATTCTCTTGGCTCGCTCCAATACCATCTCCGCTACTTCTGTATGATGTTCCGGCAATTCATCAAAAGTTGAATATACAACTTCTCCTTTAATAGATCTTTTCATATCAGTAACTTCTTCAGGTCTTTCATCAATGAGCAATACAATAAGATGCACTTCGGGATGATTGATAGAAATGCTATTTGCTATTTTCTTTAAAAGAGTCGTTTTCCCTGCTTTAGGCGGCGCTACAATAAGACCTCTCTGGCCTTTACCTATAGGCGCAATGAGATCCACAAGTCTTGTCGATAAGTCAATTGGCGACGTCTCCAGCTTTAATCTCTTTTTAGGAAATATAGGCGTCAAATCTTCAAACGGAACCCTATTTTTTATAGCCTCGGGTTTATCTCCGTTTACCGATTGCACATATATAACCGCACCGTACTTTTCATTTTCTTTAGGCAATCTTATAATGCCCTTTACCCAATCGCCAACCTTTAAACCAAAGCGACGAATCTGAGACTGCGAAATGTAGATATCCTTATCTCCCTGAACATAATTTTCAGCCCTTAAAAATCCATAACCATCGGGCATTATATCAAGTACACCTTCGCCGATAGCCTCACCTTGACTTTCAATCATACTCAGGATAGATTCATCCTCTAATTGAGTCACAATTCTCTTTATTTCCTTCTTATTTTCCTCATCTATATCTTTTTGATCTATAGCAGAAAGCACTTCTTGTTTTTCCTCGCTGATGCTTTTAACCCTATTCTTTTTTAACTCATCTTCATCTATAATCCTTTCTTTTACTCCAGCGTCCAATTCTTCTTCTATTTCTTTATCCAAAATAGGGATTTTTGAATCTGTGTCTTTTTGTTCTTTTATAATCTTTTCAGGATGTTTTTCTTGTTCTTCATCAACTTTAGGCTGTTCTTCACCTTCCAATTGTTCTTTGCTATTTAAAACTATTTCCTCGTTTTGATTTTTTTCTTGTTCGTTTTGCTCCGCCGGTGATTTTTCAGCCTCTTCATCCTTATTAGTGTCTGCCGAACCTTTTATGCTTTCAAGATGGCTTTTTATGAAATCGATAAGTTCTTTCTTTCTGTACTTTGTAAAACCCTTCAATCCCATGCTTTTTGCGAAATCTCTTAGTTCAAATATACCCATCTCATCTAAATTTGGTATTTGCAAATAAAACACCTCCACTATTTCGTAATTATTATAGCCATATTTTCCAATATATCAACATATCCTTGGTAAAATTTCTCCTGCAGGCATATCTACAATTCGCTCTGTTCCATATACAGTTTCCATTAACACAATACCTTCTCCATCATATACTTCACCTATTATTTTAGAATCTTTACATTGCGGATTTGATTTTAAAATGTTAATAACATCATCTGCAACTTCAGGAGATGAAAATATGACAAGCTTTCCTTCATTAGCCAGCGTCAATATGTCCAACCCAAGTATTTCGCAAGCGTTTACAACTGCATCTTTTACAGGTATTTCACTTTCATAAATCTTCATATTCACATGACTGGCCCTGGCAATTTCATTTAAAGTTGCTGATAACCCACCTCTAGTAGGATCTCTCATAGCGTGTATCTGATTGCTTAGTGGTACTAAATCCTCGACAACCTTATTTAATGGTGCACAATCGCTTTTAACATCTACATCAAGATTCAACCCTTCTCGTTTTGCCATAACTGAAATTCCATGATCTCCTATAGTTCCTGTAATAAT
This sequence comes from Caldanaerobius fijiensis DSM 17918, assembly GCF_900129075.1. Classification (NCBI taxonomy): domain Bacteria; kingdom Bacillati; phylum Bacillota; class Clostridia; order Thermoanaerobacterales; family Thermoanaerobacteraceae; genus Caldanaerobius; species Caldanaerobius fijiensis. The sequence goes on along the minus strand of NZ_FQVH01000005.1, from coordinate 64,771 downwards.
AATTTTATCCTTCGGCTTTACGTTATGCGCAGATATCCCGGGTATTTTTACGATACCTATGCCTGACGTGTTGATATATAAGCCATCTGCTTTGCCTTTTTCTACAACCTTAGTATCTCCTGTAACTATTCTAACTCCCGCACCTTTTGCGGTTTCAGCCATTGACATTATTATTTTTTCCAGTTCGCAAAGTTCAAATCCTTCTTCGATTATAAACGCAACAGAAATATATTTCGGGATTGCCCCTCTAGCAGAAAGATCATTTACAGTCCCACATATAGATAATTTGCCTATATCTCCACCTGGGAAAAAGCGAGGTTTAATCACAAATGAATCGGTGGTAAACGCGATTTCACCTGTTATATTCAGAATAGATGCATCTTCTAAACCTTTTAAAATATCATCATCAAAATACTTTAAAAATAATTTTAAAATATCCTGTGAAGCCCTTCCTCCGCCGCCATGTTTTAATTCTATCCTTTCCATCATCACACCTCTCTTATTATAACACAAAATACATCATTTTAAAATTATTTTTATGAAAAATTTAACTAATCTTTTTAAATATATCGCAATTCTATTGACAATAAAATAACGATACAATCAGCTTGAATATAAGGCTACTGCAGCCTGTCCAAGCGAAATGCCTCCATCATTACATGGAATTTTCCTGTGTACATATACACAAAAACCTTCTTGTTCTAATTGGCTCTTAATATTTTCAAGCAAATATCGATTTTGAAAAACTCCACCTGTTAAAACAACGTCATTTAATCCTGATACTTTCCTTACCCTTTTAACTGCATCAACTGTAAACATAACGATCGAATTATGAAATTTTGTTGAAATCGTACTTAAATCTACGCCTGCTTCTCTATCTTTATATGCAGACAATACTATACTTACAGGATTTATGATGCCTTCATCAGATATATCGTATTCATAATAACCATTAACGCTTAAACTTATCAATGATTCCAGCTGACTCGCCGCCTGCCCTTCGTAACTCGTGTAATCTCTCAAGCCTATAACTGTTGCTACAGCGTCAAATAATCTTCCTACACTGGATACCTCCGGAGCATTGATTTTCTTTTCCCACTGAATCTTTAGAAGCTCCATTTCTTTTTTGTCAATGCGTTTTTTAAACAATTCAAAATCGTACCCTGATTCAAACATATAGGATAGCCCTACTTTATAAATTTTTCGTATTGCCGTTGCTCCTCCGATTAAAGGAATATATTTGAGATGATATTGTCTATGATAGCTATGCAAATCCGCTATCATTATCTCCCCGCCCCACAGTTTATCATCATCTCCATAACCCGTGCCATCATACGCTACACCGATGACTTTTTGTGAAATACCGTTATCAACCATGCATGAAGCTATATGAGCATGATGGTGCTGAACAGCTACCTTTTTTAACCCTTCTATTGTCAACGCATACTGGGTTGTTATGTAATCGGGATGCATATCATATGCCACTATATCTGGCTGAACTCTAAAAAGGCTTTTATATCGCTCTATGGTTTCTTTAAAATACTGTATTGTCTTTACATTATCCATATCGCCTATATGCTGGCTTATAAAAAAATAATTATTTTTAGCTACGCATATGGTAACTTTATCGTGAGGTCCCAATGCAAGGACTTCTATACCTTTATGCAACTTTTGAGATTCTACTGGGCTGGTATAAACAATCGGCTGTGGGGCATAACCTCTCGCCCTCCTTATAACCATCTCTTTTCCATCAATCACCATAGATACTGAATCATCTATACGAGCAAATATATCCCTATCATGAAGCAAAAAACCATCGGCAATACCTTTAAGTCTATCCATAGCTTCGCTGTTATCTTTTGCAATGGGTTCCTCAGATAAATTCCCGCTGGTCATTACCAATGGCCTGTCAAAGTCCCGGGCTATGAGATAATGAAGAGGGGTAGGTGGAAGCATTACTCCTATCGTATCAATGTCTGGTGCCACAGATGGTGCAATAAAATGCTCTAATGAAGCTTTCTTCTTCAAAAGCACTATAGGTCTTCTCTGCGATAATAAAACATTTTCTTCCACACCAGATATCACCGCAAATCTTTTTGCCATATCTATATCTGCAACCATAACAGCCAGTGGCTTATCATACCTGTGCTTTTTCTTTCTTAATCGCTTTACGGCTGTTTCATCTGTTGCATCAACAGCCAGGTTAAAACCTCCAACGCCTTTTATCGCTACGATACGTCCTTCATTCAATAAAACAATTGCTCTCTTTAAAGCCTTTTCTCCCTCCAACGTTGCGCTTCCATCATCAACCCAAAACACATGTGGGCCACAAATAGGACAGGCATTAGGTTGTGCATGAAATCTCCTGTCATCTGGATTATCGTACTCCGTTTGACAATCACGGCACATTTTAAATCGCTCCATGGTGGTCATAGGCCTATCGTAAGGAATATCTTTTATTATGGAGTATCGTGGACCACAGTTGGTACAATTTATAAAGGGATACCTATACCTTCTATTGCCAGGATCAAAAAGCTCTTCAAGACATTCATCGCAAATACCCATATCTGGTGAAACAGGTATAAACCCTCCATCATCCGCACTTTGCATTATTTTAAACTCCGTATAATTTTTCTCTTCGCAGTCGTACACTTCTATGTGCTCTACAATGGATAAAGATGGTGGATTATGCTGTATTTCTTTTAAAAGCTTTTCCAGAGAATCCGGGTCGCCCTGAGCGTCTATACATACCCCTGAGGCAGTATTCATTACATAGCCAGCTATACCAAATTTTTTACACAGATTATAGACAAAGGGGCGAAATCCCACCCCTTGAACAATGCCATATACATATATCTTTTTCCTCATATTTGTACCTCTCGCACCCTATAAGCTCTTTCTGAATACCAGATCCCACAACTACCTTCTGATGACACCATACATGGACCTATTGGGTTATCAGGAGTACAAGCCCTAGCAAAAAGCGGACATTCCTGCGGTTCAATTATACCTCTCAAAACATCGCCACAGCGACATCCAGCAGGTTCTTTTGAATCAAATACCTTCACTGGAAATCGCATACCAGCATCAAAGTCCGCGTATTTATCTCTTATTTTAAGCCCCGAATTCTTTATAATACCAATTCCACGCCAATACGAATCACAGGGTTCAAAGACCTCATCTATTGCTCTAAGCGCTTCTACATTTCCTTCTTCTTTTACTACACGGCTATACTGGTTCTGTATCTGTGGTCCCTCTTTGATCTGTTTAAGCAATGCCGCAATGCTAAACAATATATCTTCAGGTTGAAATCCAGATATAACTCCGCCTATACCATAATCTATAGGCAGAAATCTGTACGGTTTTACCCCTATAATGGCGCTCACGTGTCCTGGCAACAAAAAGCCGTCTATTTTTATATCCCCCATATCTAAAAGGGCTCTCAATGACATAGGAACGGTTTTATGCAGAGATAAAACCGAAAAATTCATGATCTTTTCTTTTTTTGCCCTGACTATAGCATCCGCAATAGAGGGAGCCGTTGTTTCAAATCCAACAGCTTCAAAAACCACTTCTTTTGACGGGTTTTCTCTCGCGATCTCAAGGGCGTCATATACCGAGTATACCACCCTTATATCGCATCCTTTAGCTCTCATCTCAGACAACCGCGTATAACTGCCTGGTACCCTTATCATATCACCAAAAGTTGTCAAAATCACATTGGGCAATGTTGAAAAAGCTATAGCCAGGTCTATATCCTGGGATGATGTCACACATACAGGACATCCCGGGCCTGAAATCATCCTTATATTGTCGGGCAACATCTGCCTGATGCCTGCCCTGGCTATAGCCATGGTGTGGGTGCCACAAACTTCCATAAAAACTATAGGAATACCAGGATTTAAGTCTGCAATCTTCTGCCTTATCTTCCTTATAAGTTCTACATCCACCCTTTTCATCATATTCGCCTCATATTTTCCCTTCACGAACCCATAACCTCTCGCCATAAGTTTAATTCTTCCAAAGCCTCTTCTTCATCCACTTTACTTATGGCGTATCCTGCATGAACGATAACATAGTCGCCAACCGCTGCATCTGGTAACATGGCTATGGATATTTTTCTACTGGCTCCCCCAAATTCCACAAGAGCCATAGTGTCTTCAATTTCTATAATTTTTGCTGGAACCCCTAGGCACATGTTTTGCGCCACGAAGTGGCTTCCTCCTTTCTATTGCCATGCTATTATTACATTAATGTTTTATATGTTTTTTAAGCCATTCAATCCAGTCATTTACTCCTTCTCCAGTTTTAACACTGAGAACAAAAAGCCTATAATTTGGATTTAATGATTTTAGGCCCTCTTTAAAATAGTCCATATCAAACTCAATATATGGAAGTAAGTCGGCTTTAGTCAGTACTACAGCACTAGCTTTTGAAAAAATCAATGGATATTTGTATGGCTTATCGTGTCCCTCCGGTACACTTATCACTGCTACTTTGTGATCCTCGCCTATCTCAAACTCTGCAGGACAAACCAAATTGCCGACATTTTCGATAAAAAGAATTCCCTCTTTCAATTCCATCTCGTCAAGGGACATCTTTATCATGTTTGCATCAAGATGGCACGCCCCCCCGGTATTTATCTGTACCGCTTTTGAACCAGTGGCATTTATTTTCTCTGCATCTATAGATGACTCGATATCGCCTTCAATTACCTGTATATTCAATATACCTTTTGTCAACTCTATGGTCTTCAATATTAAGCTGGTTTTACCTGAACCAGGCGAACCTATGATATTTATAGCTGTAACTCCTTTTTCATCAAAAATACGGTGGTTCTCATTGGCAAGCCTATCGTTGGCATCAAGTATGTTTTTTAGAACCTTTATCTCCATCAAAACTCACCTCAATATTTTCAATATAAAGTTCATTACCTCTCTTTGTTATAACGCCCGCATTGCCACATTTTGGACACCTGAAAGAAAAGCCATTTCTATTATAATTGTAACCACACTTATCACAGTGGAATTCCGCCGGCACATATCTAAAAGAGAGTTGTGCACCCTCTGCCAGTGTACCGGCGCTTATGAGCTCAAAATAAAATTGCACGCTCTCACCGACAATACCCGTTAATTCTCCTACGACGATATTTATCTTATCAATAGAGGTTGCCCCTGCCTTTGCAGCCTCCGAAACAGCCATATCTACAAGAGCTTGCGTAACTGATAACTCGTGCATCAGGCCACCTCATTTTTTTTACTGTCAGAAGCTTTTTTTTCGGGTGATTTTACTGATTTTTCTGCATCATCGCTATTCGAACCTTTTGTAGGCCTTGTAGGTGGTGTTCCTTTATAGCCCTTCAAGCTTTTTTTATCTGACGGATCCCTAAACTCTTTTAGCATAGATAGGGCCTTTGTAGGACATACATCGACACATACTCCGCATATTATGCATTCAAAAGGATTTAGTTCCCACGTTGCCGCTTTCCTATCAACCTTTATACACCCCGATGGACATTCTCTGGAACACCTGCCACAGAATATACATTTTTCGATATCTATGTCAATATGACCTCTTTGTTTTTCAAACGGTTCCCTCATTTTAAGCCTTGTAGCAGGCCCTGTAAATAAATTTTTAAATAACCTTATTCCCATCTTTAACACCACAGCTCACCCCCTATCTTTCAGTACAGCTAATGCAAGGATCTATCGTAAGCACCAATACGGGCACATCAGCTAACTGACAGCCAGGCACGATCTTTAAAAGAGCAGCTACATTGGCAAAAGTTGGTGTTCTGACTCTCAATCTTTCTAGATTTTTGCTGCCGTTAGCTTTAATATAATACAGTACCTCGCCCCTGGACTGTTCTACACGCGATATTACTTCTCCATCAGGACTACCCTTTACCTTTACATTTATCTCTCCACCTGGCATTTTTTCAAAAGCCTTTCTTATAAGATCAATGGATTGAAACAGCTCTCTCATCCTTACCATCATTCTGGCATAACTGTCACCGTCTTTTTCTACAACAGGTTCAAAATCAAGGTCTTTATAGGCTGCATAGCCTGTCATCCTTACATCCTGAGCAATACCACTAGCTCTCAGCATAGGTCCTACCAGTCCCAGCTCATAAGCTTCCTCTGCTTTTATAACGCCTACTCCAACCGTTCTCTTTTTTATGGTGTAATCGTCTTTCATTATGTCGTATATCTCTCTTAATTCCCTCTCAACATCATTCAAGCTTTCCAAAGTCCATTTTTGCAGCTCTGCATCGATATCTTTTTTGACACCACCTACTATATTTACAGATATTATTACTCTATTCCCCGATGTCCTATCCAGTATATCCATTATTTTTTCTCTTACTCTCCAGGTCTGCATAAAAAGACTCTCATACCCAAATGCATCTGCCAACAGCCCTAACCACAAAAGATGACTGTGCATACGGTGCAATTCTGCCCATATTACTCTTAAATACTTTGCTCTTTCAGGTATTTCAATGCCCATTAACTGCTCAATACCCTGACAATAAGCCTGTCCATGCATACAACTGCAAATACCACAAATTCGCTCAACCACATAAACCATTTGATCAGTGCTCTTTATATCCACCAGTTTTTCCAAACCTCTGTGAACATAACCTACAGCAGGAAGTGCTTCCACCACTTTCTCGTCTTCTACCACTAGTCTCAGATGTATAGGCTCGGGAAGCACCGGATGCTGTGGCCCAAAGGGAATAATGCTCCTATCACTCATTTTTCCACCACCTTTACTTCATAATGAATCGCTTTTTTTGTTATCTGATTCCTTACTGGATTTATCTGTTTCTCCTTTTTTATCCTCAGCTGTTTCTGCAGACGGCTTTTTTATTACCTGAATATGGGCCTGTGGAGTCAACGGTGAGTCTTCCCCCAGCAAGAATTTTCCACCATAATCTACTACTAATCCATCGAATTCTATTCCAAACATATCTTGCATTTCATTTTCCGACAATATGCTGCAGAAATAAATCGAAGATATGCTGGGAACCCTGGTATTCTTATCCACAATCAGCTTTAGGTTTTCTAATTTCATATCTTTATCAAAATGATAATAAATCTGGAATTTATCACCCATATCTATGCAGGTCGTCGTTACAAACCTATAGCCAGAATCATGGTAATATTTGACTTCATCCAGCAAATTTTCTATAGTAATTTCTTTCGCCTCTACCAAGTCACTTATACCCTCCTTTAAACGACATCTTTTTTCTCTTCTCTAATATTATTCCTTTTCTCAGCAAGCTTATCTATAGCCAATTCAATACCTTTTAAGATTTGTTCAGGCCGCGCCGGACAACCAGGTATATACACATCCACGGGAATGACCTTATCTATTCCTCCCAACACATTATAGCAATCCCTAAAAATACCTCCTGTGCAAGCACATACACCAATGGCTACCACTACTTTAGGATCAGGCATCTGTTCATAAATATTTTTTAACACGTGCTTATTCTGTTGATTTACAGTTCCCGTCACAACCAATATATCAGCTTGCTTTGGATTGCCTACATTCACGATGCCAAACCTCTCCACATCGTATAACGGAGTAAGGCACGCCAGTAGTTCTATATCACAGCCATTGCAACTGCCACAATCATAATGAATAAGCCATGGCGATAACTTCCTGGCTTTATCTAACAATCCCATAATCACACCTCCTTACCTTACAAAATACAGCCATGCTATATTTACTACAGCCAATGCCAGTCCAACAATCCAGGTAAATTGCATCATCCATTTTACAGTCAGCCTTGCCGTAACATTGTCAATAAATATCTCAAATATCACATATATTAAAGCAATAGCAGCTCCTACTAACCAGTTATTAGCAAAAAACAGCATTATTATCCCTAAAAGTAACACAAGATCATACCAATGGGCAGCTTCTATCAATGCCAGATACATACCTGAATAATCGGTCAGCACACCCCTTACTATTTCTTGATGAGCATGTTCTGAAGCCGATATATCAAAAGGTGACTTTCTCATTTTTATACCCAGAACAATACTCATAACCAAAAATATAAGTGGCAACTTAAAAAAAAGCGGTACAGGATAATTTGCTATAGCTCTTATGCTGAAACTTCCAGTAACAAGATACATACTGACGATCACAAGTATTAAAAGGGGTTCGTATGCCATCATTTGCAACAATTCCCGCTGGCTGCCCACCTGACTATATGGTGACTTAACAGATAGTGCACCAACCACCAAAAACACAGCTCCGATAGACATAACAAAGATAATCATCAAGAGGTCCTGCCTCAGTACAAAAAGTAAAAGACTTAAAGCTGACGAAACAAAATATATAAACACACTTAAAGCTTGAAACCCATTAACAAGCTGTCTTTCCTTTCCTATCAATTTTATGAAGTCATAAAAAGGCTGTAATACAGGTGGCCCAAAGCGGCCCTGCAATCTCGCTGTAAGCTTCCTATCTATACCTACGATAAGGCCCCCCACAATAGGCAACACTATTAACGCAAAAATGATTTTAAGTATTATCATAATATCATCACTCCAAATATCATCAAAATTAATATTATAGCTATAGCATTCACCCATTTCACTAATTTACGCTCAGAGACTAAATCCTCAAAATAATAATTTCTAACCACAATCTCCTCTACTGTTTGAAGTTCATTATTTATCTTAGCATACTTATAGTCTTTAATTGTTTCTCCACACATATATGGTGTCGCGCTAACGTTACTCTTTCTAAAAAATATCAAGCCTAAAACCATGGCAACGCCCATCGCTAAAAATACAGGGAACAGGTTAAAAGCACCTATGGACATTGATAGCATACCTTCAGATGCCTTTATACCTATTCTTTTATAATATGATATCACTTCTGGTGCCACCATTACATTAAATACATTAGTGACAAATAAGCTTATAAGGACAGAACCTATAGCTAATAATGTCAGCGGTACACTGATAGATGGAGGCTCAGTTTCCTTTTCTACTTTATCCTGAGATGCTGTACCAGTTAACAGTATACCGATCCACCGGGTATAATACATAACAGTCAAAGCACTACCTATAGCTATAAGTAAAACCAGTAGAGGATTGCTTGAAGCGGTTTCAATGACCAACCACTTGCTGAGCAAGACCCCAAAAGGTGGCAAAAGCATCGTCACCAAACCGATTACCGTCAATACAGTGGTATAGGGCATTTTTGTAAAAAGTCCACGCATATTTTCTATATCCCTACTACCTATATGATGCTCAATTGTTCCCACACATAGGAATAAAAGAGCTTTTGATATAGCATGAAATATAATAAGCAGTATTCCAGCCGCTATTGAAGCAGGTGTATTTATACCTGCAGCTGCTATTATCAGACCTAAGTTTGATATGGTAGAATACGCCAGAATACGCTTTGCATTGGACTGTCCGATAGCAAAAAGCGATGCAACTACAAAAGTAAAGGCACCAAATATGGCTACCATGTCGCTAACCCACGTATCCCTGAAAGCAGGAGCCAGACGCAATATCAAATAAACACCCGCTTTTACCATAGTGCTAGAATGAAGCAATGCAGACACAGGAGTGGGAGCCACCATAGCACCTAAAAGCCAGCTTTGAAAGGGTATCTGGGCTGATTTAGTAAACGCCGCCAAGCACAATAACACAATAGGCTCCAATAATAAGCCTGAAGGCCTCAATGCGACAATCTTCTGGATGTCAAGAGTACCATATTCATAATATGCGATTATAATCGCGGCCACAAAAGCTACTCCACCAAAGCTGTTTAAAAGCAAAGCCCTGATAGCAGAATTTATAGCATCTTTTGTCTTATCATGTCCTATCAGCAAAAACGAGCTCAAAGTAGTTATTTCCCAGAAAAAGTACACCCAAGTAAGGCTATTTGACAATACCAATCCATTCATCGCACCTATAAATAGTATTAATACAAAGAAAAACCTATTTTGCCTCGATGGATATATCTTCTTGTGCTCTTCATCTTCTGCCATATATCTTATAGAAAACACCCATATTAATGTACCTATAATCGATACAATAAGGTTTAATACCATAGAAAGGTTATCTATATACAAGGCATCTTTTACTTCCAAATTTGGTCCAATAATTACTTCAAAAATCAGCATCGGTATAACCTGCGCCAGAGAAAGCATAACAAGATACCATTTTTTTAACGATATAGAAATATACAGGATATATAATCCCAGCAAAAAATCCATAACTTCAATTATCTTATCTAAAGGTACCCCTATTATCGAGCCTGCTGGTATTCTCCCAGGTTTCTCAAACCATATATACACAGAACTCATGATGACCAATCCTGCAGTGACGATAATGAGTATATTCCTCACTTTGACGTTTTTAACAAAATAAATTATCGAGGCAATAGCAAACGGTAACAAAATATTTATAAACAAACCTGCCTGCATAAATTCTTTCACCCACCTTCAATTTTCAAAAAATTTGTGTACTGTATACAATCTTTCTCCAAATAAACTTTCCACATTTATTTTATTCTTATCCTGTAAAAAGTCAATGTTAGTTTATAATTTATCAAACAACCTTTCATAGAAAAAGGATGGCCATTAAAGCCATCCTCTACCTTTTTAATGCCTCAAGCCTTTCCAGAACTTCCAAACATCCTTATCTTTTGAGCTACGACTTTCTTCATAGCCTCCCTTGGAGCCGCCAATATCTTTCTTGGATCATATTGATTGGGATTTTCGTTTAAGTAACTTCTAATCGCTGAATCAAACGCCTGTCTTAAATCGGTATCAATATTTATTTTATTTACACCCAACTTTACGGCTTTAACAATCGACTCCTCAGGGACACCCGATGCGCCGTGCAAAACTATAGGCATTTTTAAAAGAGACTTAATCTTTTGCAATCTGTCAAAGTCGAGTTTGGGTTCTCCTTTGTATACTCCATGAGCAGTTCCTATAGCTATCGCCAGGTAGTCAACACCGGTTTGCTCTACAAATCTCACTGCCTCATCCGGATCCGTCATAGTAGCTTCTCTCTCGTCAACAGTAATATGGTCTTCTGTCCCTCCGATCTTGCCCAATTCTGCTTCTACAGATACTCCCATAGGATGAGCAATATTTACAATATTTTTTGTTATAGCTACATTTTCTTCAAAAGGATATTTAGAACCATCAAACATAATAGAAGTCCATCCATTTCTCAAGCACTGCATCACAACATTAAAGTCAGTACCATGATCTAAATGCAATGCCACTGGAACACTGGCATTTTTCGCAGCCGTAATAACAATAGCAGCGATGTTTTCAATGCCAGCATATTTGATAGCACTCATACTCACCTGTATTATGACAGGTGCTTTTTCTTCCTCTGCGGCTTCGATTATAGCCTGAGTAATTTCCAGATTGCTGGTGTTAAATGCTCCTACAGCATAACCACCCTCATTTGCTTTTTGAAGTATTTCTTTGCCCGAAACCAACATAACAAATCCTCCACTTCACTTAGTCCTTTGATTTTTTCCGGATATGAGCTGCACATATCCTTTATCAACTAATGCAAGAAGGTCTTGAATATTCCTTGCATTGATTGTAATACTATCATAACACCTTTCACATGTCAATAAAATACCATTGCTCATTAGCCTCAATGAAAGATCAGGGTCACCACAACTACATAGGATATTACCTTTATTGGCATATTCATGTATCTTATCTAAAACCTGTATCATTACGTCTTGATTAACAAATTGGCTTTTGAATCCCATTTCTTCAGCCATTATATTTAAATTACTCTCAAGCTTCTCCAGCATCTTAATAACCGACTGTTGAGCACCCACATAAAACATATTTTCCTTAGAATAAGGACATATAACATTTTTCAAAGACAATATTTCATTCAAATGAAACGAATAGGTGTGTACACAGCCGCAACCAAAACATGATGCCTTAAACACATAATTTCTTTTTGCTCTAGCTATAGATATATGGCTATTTTCACATTCGCATTTCAAATCAATTACGCCATTTTTAGAAATCTCAAAAAGATTCACCTTATTAATATTCAGCCTGCCACAGATGTCACATTTGTAACCAATTGTTATGACAGGTTCTAATACGGGCATTTTTTTCCTCCCCAAAATATATTCCTTTTGTATTTATATATTCTACATCCACTCCGAAATTCCTTTATGCCCGTAAATTATTCTATAATAGTTTTTAAGTCATTTATATCAAAAGGCTTTTTTAAAATACTTACAAAAGGTGGTACACTTTTTTTTATTTCCCAGATATCATATGCCGTCATAAGAATACACTCCATGTCAGGACATTGTTCTTTTGCCCACTTTAATAATTCCAACCCATTATGTCCATTTAGGTGATAATCAAATATTCCAATATGTGGATACATCCTTTTTAATATATTTTTTAACTCGTTCTCATCATGAGCTACCTCTACGTTATATCTGTCCTTAAAAACCTCTCTTATAATAAAGCACAAAGCTTTTTGATCATCCACAACCAATATGTTTTTCTTCATCGTTTCCCCTTCTCCATCAGCTAAAATAAATTTCTCTGCGAATATTGTATTTCTTTACAAAAATCAAAAATCCTTCTTTAAATACACAAACCGAAACTAAATAGATTTGGTGCTCTCGCGAATTATCAATTCGGTAGGTATGATGGTCACAGGAGCTTTAAATGACTTATCATTTATCATGTTTATCAAAGACCAAGCCGCTGCCTTACCCATCATTAATTTATCCTGTCTTATAGTAGTAAGAGGTGGTGTAAATATTTTAGCTGATCTTATGTCGTCAAATCCTATTATTGATATATCCTCAGGTACCTTCAAGCCATGCCCTTTTAGAGCATTAATAACTCCATAAGCCATATTGTCACCTCCTGCTACTATTATGGCTGATGGTGTACTACCTCTTTTAAGCATTTCATTTATTACAGTATAACCACTTTCTTCACTAAAATCACCATTACATATCCAATCTTTCACAATCTCAATATTATTTTTCTTCATAGCAGATATAAATCCTTTATAACGTTCCCTTGCAACATACATATCTGTTCTCCCATTTATCAATCCAATTTTTCGATGACCTAATTCATAAAGATAATCTACCGCCTTTGCAATACCTCCATAGTTATCAGATGTCACATATCCACATTTCTTACCATTTATGGGAATATCTATGCCTATACATGGTATTTCTTTTTCTATTAATTCTTTTATATATGGATCATCCTCTTTAAATCCGATAATTAAAATTCCATTCAAATTATATTGCTCACAGTAACTAACATATGAGATATTTTCATTTTTTATTTTATAGAGGTTTAAAAAAAGAATATTATAGCCACTTTCCTCTACCGTATGTTTAAAACTCATGATTATTTCACTAAAAAACTCATTTTCGTAGTCATTCCAGACATCGTAAAGCAGCCCTATCAGCCAGGATTTCTTGGTACAGAGCACCCGTGCAATCTGGTTAGGTTGATAATTAAAACGTTTTATTACACTCCATACCTTTTCTCTTGTTTCTTTGCTTATATCTTCATAACCATTTATAACTTTAGATACTGTAGAAACTGAAACACCCGCTTCCTTGGCAATCGTCTTTATATTCAATATAAATCCCCCTTCGAGCAAACGATATCTTACTGCTTTATAATTATTATACTATATATGAAAGCAACAAGAAACAAAAAAAATAAAGGTATTGTATACCTTTATTTTCTCTACAAGGCAACAGTTGTGAAACTATTTTTGTATTCTGTTTTATCAACAGATATTTTTCGGATAAATCTATAATCATTTATAACATCCAAAATATCAGATAATACCGCATCTCCTGTAGGCATCTGTCCAGCGCCATACCCCACAAACAGCTGTTGTCCAAAGCCATCGCCTTTTACTAAAACCGCATTTTCAACGCCGCTTACCCTGCTAAAAATACTGTTAGCATCAAAGAGTTTGGGTCCAACTCCAGCAGTTATTTTGTCGCCTTCTTTCTTAGCCCATGCATATAATTTTATTTTACAGCCATTCCTTTCTGCTTCTTCCACATCATCTCTGGAGATGTTTGCTATTCCCTCCACCTCCATATCTTTAACATCCATTTCAGCACCAAATATTTCTCTGATAAGTATTTTTAACTTAAACATCGAATCGTATCCAAGCACATCATAAGAAGGATCAGCTTCTGCATATCCTAATCGTTGTGCCTCTTTTAATGCAGTATAATAATCCCACTTATTATCGCTCATTTGCGTAAGTATAAAATTACACGTGCCATTTAATATTCCTCCTATATAATAAATATCGTCGGTCACAGTAAACTGTTTTATCTGCCTTATTATAGGTATAGCACCTGCAACAGTCGCTTCGTATTTCAGAGAAACCCCATGGCTCTCAGCTAGCTTCAAAAGTTCCAGTCCATGTTTTGCCATCAGTTCTTTGTTGGCAGTCACTACATCTTTGCCATTTATAATCGCCTTTTCAATGTACTCTTTGGCAGGGTGTACCCCTCCCATCACCTCAACAATTATATCTATATTTTTATCCAGCAAAATATCCTCAGGGTTCGTTGTCAACAAACTTTTTTCAAATAATACATTCCTTTGTTTTTGAGGATTCCTTACCAATATTTTTTTTATTGATACATCAAAACCTGTCCTTTTCTTTATTTTCTCTCGCCTTAATTCTAACAGCTTATACACGCCCGTACCTACTGTTCCAAACCCTAACAATCCTATTTCTATATGCATATAAGCACCCCCCGAAACTTGTGATTGCGCGATTTTTGGCTAAAAAAAGCTCTCTTCGATGATGAAGAGAGCTTTTTATAAAAAAAGCCGTCCTCTCATCTCTCAGGTTTCACCTGCAGGATTTAGCACCAGACGCACTTAATGTGCCGGCTGCCGGGTTTCATCGGGCCAGTCCCTCCACCACTCTCGATAAGAGTCGCTTACATTATTCACTTATTATTTACTTATTTGTCTATAAGTATAATGCAATTGCCCTTAGATGTCAATAAAAAACTTTTAATTGTATCTTATCTTTTACATCTTTATTCACTAAGTATTTTGGCCAGTAGCCAAGCAATACGTCAACAACTCCCTGCGCTGCTTTTGTTCGTAACTCAACTTCTGCTTCTTCAGAATACCACGCAACATGAGGAGTAATAATAACATTATCCATAGTCAACAGAGGATTATCTCGTGGAGTAGGTTCTTCTTCCAACACGTCTAAACCTGCTCCAGCTATTCGCCCTTCTTTTAAAACTTTAATTAAAGCTTCCTCATCAATAACAGGTCCTCTTGCTGTATTGATTATGAATGCACTTGGCTTCATTAAACTCAATTCTTTTTCTCCAATCATATGATAAGTTTGTTTAGTTAAAGGAGCATGTACCGATACAAAATCAGATTTTGCCATCAATTCTTCCAATTCAACCAGTTTAGCCCCGTAAGCTTCTGCATCCGTCGAAGTAATGTAAGGATCGTAAACCAATAGGCTAAAACCAATAGCTTTCGCTTTCTGAGCTAATGCCCGTGGAATACGGCCAAATCCCACAATGCCGAGTACTTTTCCTCTTGACCGATTAATAGGCTTGCTTATTTTATAATCCCATCTGCCATTTTTTACACTGTTGTTTAACAAAACCACCTTGCGAGCACATGCTAGCAGTAAAGCTAAAGCATGATCTGAAACTTCGTCCACACAATAATCAGGGACGTTAACTACACAAATACCTTTATCTGTAGCAGCTTCCATATCAATAGTGTTTACGCCAACACCATAGCGACCAATTACTCTACATTTCACTAATGCCTCAATAACACGTCGCGTAATTTGAGCATACTGATTTAACAGTCCATCCGCGTCTTTACATGCTGAAATCAATTCATCTTCTGTACGACATTGTGCAGGTATCAGTTTGATACCCGCCTTCTTTAACACCTCTTCCTCGTATCTTAGATCAGCATATTCATAATCGGTTACCACAACCTTTAATTGATCCATTTTTTCTCCTCCCTACTTATTTAGGTCTTTCTCAACATAGTTTATCTTTCCAATCGAGCTCTTTTGACTTCTTCGACAAAATTGCGTGCCTTCTCGGTTATCATTTTAAAACTTTCTTCGTCTTGTGAAATTTTTTGAGATATTAGAGAACCACCAATTCCAATCACTGTAGCACCAGCCTTAATAAAATCTGCCGCATTGTGCAAATCTATACCTCCAGTAACCATTATAGGTATATGACTTAAAGGTCCCCGTATCTCTTTTATATACTGAGGTCCTAAAACGTCCGCTGGAAAAACTTTTACCATATCTGCTCCTAATTCATAAGCCCTAACAATCTCAGTTGGTGTCATCGCCCCAGGAATAACAATTTTCCCATAACGCTTACTCACTGTAATTACATCAGGGTGCATGCTTGGAGATACAATAAATTGGGCTCCAGCTAAAATAGCTAATCTAGCAGTTTCTCCATCTAAAACAGTTCCTGCTCCTAAATAAATTTCATTTCTCAGTTGAGCATTGACTTCCTTTATAATCTCTATTGCTCCTGGGACCTCAACAGTAATTTCAATATTATCTATTCCACCTTCTCTTAAAGCTTGAATTATCTTTAAAATAGTATCGCTCTTAGCACCACGAATAATCGCAACTATCCCACTATTCTTAATTTTCTCTAAACCATTCATCACCGGCTAACCTCCTCTCTTTTCCCCATGAATATCTCAACCTCTTCCATTGTTGGCAAACCTTCTACATCTCCAATGACAGTCGTTACAATTGCCCCTACTGCATTGGCCAACTTTACTGCTTGCTCTAAACTATAGCTTTTAAGTAGGCCAGCTATAAAACCAGCAGCAAATCCATCTCCTGCTCCTATTGGATCAACTACTTTATCAATAGGATATCCAGGTACATATTTGCTTTCGCTTGTGGTAGCATAATAAGCACCATCTTTGCCTAACTTGACCACAACAATATTTACTCCTAATTCTAGAAATTTGGCAGCTATCTTTTCTGGTTGCTTTTCTCCAACTAATATCTCTCCTTCGCTTATGCCAGGTAGAACAATATCTGCTTGTGCGACCAATTCCATAATTACTTCTCGAGCTCGTTCCTTACTCCATAACTTCAAACGAATGTTAGGGTCCAATGATATCTTTACGCCACTACTTTTTGCAATTTTTATTGCTTCTTTTACTGTTAAGTAGCAAGACTCGCTAAGAGCCGGTGTAATACCCGTAATATGTAAGTACTTTGAAGAGCCTATATAGACTGGATCAAGATCACCAGGTGTAAGCCTACTAGCCGCTGAACCCCGACGATAATAGTAAACTTTGGTTTCTCCATACTCTCTTCGCTCTTTAAAGTATACCCCAGTGGGAGCTTCTGGATCAAATTTAACACATGAAGTGTCAACTCCCTCTCCTCTGATAAAAGAAAGTATGTATTTTCCAAATTCATCATTCCCTAATTTACTGATCCAACCTGCTTTATGGCCCAATCGCACAATTCCAATCGCAAAATTTGATTCTGCACCACCGATCTGTTTGGTAAAAGTACTAATATATCTAAGCGGTCCAGAACTCTCCGGATTCATAAGTACCATCGTTTCACCTAGTGTAACAACATCCAGCATTTCTTTTATCACCCCTTCAACATACATGTTTAAAAATAAATGTTTTTATCTTGCAATATTTCCTTTTACTTCACAAATTATTCTCAAATATTCTCGCGTTTTGGCGATAATCTCACTGTACTCTCCTCTTTCTAATATCTCCTTATTGATAAGATTTTTACCCACACCTAAAGCTACAGCCCCAGCCCGCAAATAATCTGCAGCATTTGAAATATTTATACCTCCTACTGCCATCATTTGTATTTGCGCAATTGGTTTCAAAATATTAGTAAAATACCTTGCTCCAAGAATACTAGCTGGAAATATTTTTACCATCTTACATCCTAATTGAAGTGCCTGGGTAATTTCAGTGGGAGTCATTACTCCAGGAACAACATCTTTACCATAAAGATTGCATATTTCTATAACATCTACAGAAAGATGAGGCATAAGAATAAATTGGGCACCGGCTAAAATAGCTAGTCTTGCTGTTTGTCGGTCCAATACTGTTCCAGCTCCAATTATTAGGTCGTTTTTAAAATTTTCTTTTAATGTATCGATCATTTCTATAGCAGACGGTGTATCACATGTTATCTCTACGGTGTTACATCCTCCTTCCATTAAAGCATCTACTGCTGATAATAAATAGTTCTTATCAATCCCACGAATTATAGCTACAAGGCCACTCTCAGCAATTTTTGGTAACATCATATTCATATCACCATCCCTTATCTCATGAAACGCATTGTAATTTTTGTTTACCGCTTTCTCTGTGTTTCACTATGTGGAACGATGTTTTGCTACTTCATTAATTTACTTTTGACAAAAAACCTCTAATTCCTTCTGGTTCTTTTGACAAATTTTCTTTCAAAAATTAGATAAAATTACTAAAATATAATTACAATTCAAGTGTCTATAACTATTACGCAAAATAACCTAACCTCTGAGAAATTTTTTGTGCTACTTCTCTAACTTTATCTGCTAATTCTGGTATTCTCTCTATTGTTATGCGAAAATCTGGCCCTGCAACACTTATAGCAGCTACAACTTGCCCTGTGCCGTCAAAAATAGGCGCAGCAACACAACGAATTCCTTCTTCATGCTCTATATCATCTACAGCATAACCCAACCGTCTAACCTCTTCTAAATGATTGAGCAATTGTTGCAAGTCCGTAATAGTATTCTGAGTTTTTCGAGGCATACCCTTCATTTCTAATATTCTAATAACCTCATCTTTAGGTAAAAATGCTAAAGTAGCTTTCCCAACTGCTGTACAATGTACAGGTATACGTCTTCCAATTTGTGAATACATACGGATAGGATTAGGACATTCTACCTTATCAATATAAACCATTTCTCCATCTCGTAATACACAAAGATGCACAACCTCATTTACATAATTCATCAGTTCTTCTAGGTAAGGGCGTGCTTCACTTCTTAATTCCATATTGGCCAAGATTTTATTACTTAATTCTACTATTTTTAAGCCCAATTTATACTTTTCTTTTTCACTATTTTTTTCAACATAGCCTTTCTGTAACAATGTATCAAGAATACGGTGAACAGTGCTTTTAGGAAGATTTACTACACGTGATAGTTCGCTAACGCCCATACCACTCGGATTATTACCCAGAACCTCGAGTATCTGTATTGCTCTGTCCAGTGATTGGATATTCTTTATTTTAGACCCTTTCATTTGTGTACTCCTTCTTTCTGGTTTTATATGCTGGATTTATTTTAAATCAAATTACCCATTCAATCAATTTTTAACAGTTCAAAATAATTTGCATATTTAACCAAAAGGCAGATATAGCTAGCTAAAAACTTTTATCATTACTGCTTTAATTTTCAACTTTACTTTGCTATAATAAAGGAGAGTAAGTGTTATTTTATGGAGGATATTTGTTTATGAACATATTAACATTCCTTAATATTTTTGCCGGATTAAGCTTATTTTTATATGGTTTAAAAGTTATAAGGGTAGGAATACAAAAGTTTGCCAGTGAAGGGCTAAAAAGATTAATAGAAAAACTTACTCAAAATCCCATTGTTGGTATCATCATCGGTAGTTTCATTACAGTATTGATTCAAAGCAGCAGTACTACAGTAACCATGGTAGTAGGATTTGTAAATGCAGGTGTTATGACCTTAAGACAGGCTATTGGGGTCATTATGGGCGCTAATATAGGTACGACTATAACAGCTCAACTGGTAGCTTTTAAGCTCACATATATTACACCTTTTTTGCTGATTATCGGCATATCGATGAATTTTTTTGCTAAGCGCAAAATATATAGGCAAATAAACGAGGTACTTATAGGCTTTGGTTTTTTGTTCCTGGGTATGCAGATTATGACTACAGCATTCATGGCGTTTAAAGGCAATCCTTCTTTTAACATACTTATAGCGCAGTTATCGGAACATCCTCTATACGGAATTCTATTGGGTATTGCTATGACAACTTTGATACAAAATAGCAGTGCTACAATAGGGTTGTTACAGGCAATGGCTATACAACACTTGATTACCCTTGACATCGCTTTACCTATATTGATAGGTGATAACATCGGAACAACTTTTTCTGTATTTGTGGCCAGCGCACAAACCAACAGCAATGCTAGGAGAGCAGCACTTTATCACTTTATATTTAACTTTATTGGGGCAGTTATATTCGTCGGATTGTTATCTCCTTTTTCTGCAATAATTGTCAGAACCTCTACCGATGTGGCAAGGCAGATAGCAAATGCTCATACATTTTTTAATGTATTAAATACATTGATACAATTGCCTTTTATAAATCTCCTCATTGCATTGGTAACCAAATTGATACCATCTAAAAATGCAGAAACTGAGAAAGGATTTAAATACATAGATGAGCGTATTATCGCAACACCTATTATAGCCCTCAGCCAGGTCGAAAAAGAAATACTGAGAATGGCCAGGCTCTCAGCCGAGACTCTAAAAATGGCTTTTAAGGCATATTTTGAGCAAAAGCTGGATTATGTCCCAATAGTAAAAGAGAATGAAGAATATGTAGACAAGCTAGACAGAAATATAGCCAAATTTTTATCAAAGGTATCTTCAAATGTGATCGCTCCAGAACAGGTTTCAAATATTACTTCCTATTTTAATTACTTAAACGAATTTGAAAGAATATGTGATCACGCTGAAAAAATAGCTGATTTAGCAGATTATATAAACTTAAATAAAATCTCTTTTTCACAAAAGGCCTTAAAGGATTTAAGCGATTTAAAATTGATAACAATGAATTTATTAGAAGAGCTCATAAAAGCCCTTGAAAAAAAAGATAGCACCTTAGTGGAAAAAATATTAGATAAATGCCAGGAAGCTAAAAATATCCAAAACACTATAAGATCAAACCACATCAAGAGATTGAGCATTGGTGATTGCTTGCCCGAAACCAGCATGATATTTTTGGATGTTGTAAGCCACATGGCAAGGATTCAGGATCACATTCAAAGAATAGCAGAAGTATTTATCGGAAAGTAAAAAAGTTCGATATATATCGAACTTTTTTACTCCAACTTATCGAGTACATACTTTGCGTATTCCCTGGCTGTAAATAGAGAATGATCACGATAATTGCCGCATTGTATCTCATTGGTAGCCGGTACATCTTCCTCTTTTGTTTCAAGGACCTTTTTCAAAACCTTCTTTAAAACACCCTTTACCTCTTCTACAGGCGTATCGCCGAATTTAATCAAGTAAAATCCCGTTCTGCAACCCATAGGTGAGATATCTATGATACCATCCATATAATCCCTAAAATACGTAGCAAATAAATGTTCCAGGGTATGCATTCCACCGGTCGGTATAGCATCGGTATTAGGCTGTATGAGCCTTATATCGTACTTCGTTATTATATCACCTTTAGGTCCCGTAAGCTGTCCAGCCTTTCTTACATATGGCGCTTTAACCATTCTATGATCCAGTTGAAAACTCTCCACCTTTATATTCATGACGCAAAACCTCCAATATTCAATATTAACTTTTTGCAAAATCTAATTTCCCCACTTTAAACCCTCATCTAACATAATAAAATAGTTTTTCAGCGGCACATAATTGGCAACGGTGTTCCCGGACCCCAATGCATATCTCCCTCCTGGCATGCACCTGTCCAGTACATTTCTCACGTACGCCCTTAAATCATTCTCTTCTAAGCGGCACAGTTTATCCATGTCAATGCCACCTAAAACGCCAATTTTATCTCCATACTTTTGCTTAAATTCTATCACAGGTGTAGCCTCATCTTCAAACGAGTGCTTCGCGTCTATTTTTACATCGTATATCAAGTCCTCCATTATACTGTCAATATTACCACAAGAATGAAGCATATATATAAGTCCATTTTCATGTGCTAAGTTAGCCAGTTTCTTATGCCATGGCAATGAATACTTTCTCAAATCATTGGGAGATATCATTGTCGATGTTTTGAAGCCCATATCATCGCCCTGGAAAAAACCTACTAAGTGAGGAAGCCCAATTAATTGTTCATAAAATCTGTATAAAATGTTCCCTACTCTATCAAAAACAGCCTTTACCAGCTCAGGATTATCATAAAGCAAAAATGCCAAATTCTCATAACCAAACAGCGTGTCTAATGGTATTTCTAAAAAACCGCTAGAGGGACAAACAAAAATACCCATACCTTCAGGTAAATTATTCGCTACATGCTCATACGCTGAAAGGTCTGCTTTTTGTGGGTCAGGCCATGGATATTTTTCATAGTCCTCCCACGAAGAAATAACCCCCACTCCTTCTTCAACCCAACCTCTTTTACCTCTGGACAATTCTCCTGCTGTATCTTCTCCTATGCGACTTTTTCCTGGAAAATCTAATCCCCCTGATACGCGAACGTAATCATATCCCATTTTATACTGTACATACACAATGTTATCCCAATACGCTTTTAAGGATCTTCTATCCCTTGGTTCTACCCATTCTCTGTCCAGAAAATTCACCGCTATCTCTCTATAGACCTCACCATCAAGAAAGAGCTCGACAAACGGCGGCTTTTTAGGTATCTCCTCACCTTTAATCACTCTAATAAATCGATCTATATCAGGATTTGGATTCTCTAAAGGTAATTTCACACAACTCCCCCTCTCTTTAACCACCACGTCCAACTCTACTAACCTCTTATTTACATCAGGATATTCATCAGACGTCCCTATGTCGGCATTTGGCTTCGTTGATTATTCCAGCATTAATTTTCTTATATAATTTATCGTATACTTAATCCCTTTTTCTCCTAACTCACCTATCCATACACTGGAATGGGGCTCTATACTTAAAACGCCATCATAACCCTTAGCATACAATATTGCGAAAATACTTGGCCAATCCGTCTGGTCTAGACCTGCTGGGGGATCATCAACACGTTTGCCATCGACAATCAAAGACCCCTTAATATGCATATGATAAAATCTATGTCCCCACTTCTGTATTTCACTCAAATAATCATAACCAGCATATCTAGCGTGGGAAGGATCGTACTTTATTCCCAAATCTTTCAAATAGCCATGTATGAGAGTCCATGCCATATCGTTTACTATAAAATTATTCCAGTGGCAATTATATGTGGCTATTCGCACTCCTCTGCTTTTACCATATTCAATTAATTTTGATAAAAACTCTATTGCCAAAGTACAATTTTCATAATAAGATAAAGACTCTACATAATTACACCCTGTATTAAATACAGTACAACCTAATTTGCTGGCTGCATCTATAAGATTGTAAGATATCTGAAGCTCCTCATCTATCAGCTTTTTATCAGCTGTATACTTATCAACACCCCAACGCCCGATAGCAGAAACGTTTACACCATATTTATCAAGATAGGACTTTATTTCGTCTACGCGATCATATAGTTCTTCTGGTTTGGTATTCATGCAAAATTCTATGTACTTAAGCCCTAATTGACTGGTAGCTTTTATGCTATCTTCAGTTGGAAAACCTATTATACCTAACTTCACAAAAATCCTCCTCCCTTTATTTTTCTATCATTTATGTTATCACAAAGATTTTTTTAAATCAATTAAGTAGCTCAAAATTTAATATTATAAATAAGTAAATGACAAAAAAGCTTAGAATAGTACAAGATTTAAACCACAAATAAGTGTTACTATAAAATTAAAAATAAATAATTTTGTGGGGGCTAAAAAATGAATTCACTTGAAAGGGTTTCGTTGACTTTGCAACATAAAGAACCAGATAGAGTTCCTGTGTATCCATTAATGAACGGGATTTCAAGAAGATTAGTTAACGCAGATTATGAGCGCTGGACAAGAGATGCAGAGGTCTGTGCAGAAGCATATATAAAAGTAACCGAAATGCTGGACCTTGACATCATATGTACCCTGACAGACCTTTCTGTAGAAGCTGCAGATTTTGGTCAAAAGATAGTATATTATAAAGACAAAGCAGCAGAACCCGATATATATAACAGGCTCATTAAATCACTGGATGACTACCGCAAGATTGAGCCAATAAATCCCCGCAAAACACCCAGGATGAGTGAACATATAAAATTATGTAATTTATTAACAAAAGCCAAAGGCAAGGAAGTCCCTATTGTCGCCTTTGTTTTCGGGCCATTGGGAATTGTCAGTATGCTACGGGGACAAGCTGATTTATTTATAGATATAATGGATGACCCAGAACCCATAAAACATGCTTTAGAGGCTATTACTCAAACATTAATAGATTATGCAGATGCCCTTATAGAAACAGGTGTACACGCTATTATGTTGGACACTTTGTTTGCATCTCAATCTATCATGAGCAAAAAAATGTGGCTTGATCTGGAAGGACCTTATGTTGAAAGACTGGCAAAACACATTCATGACAAAGGCTGCATGGTCATGGTACACAACTGCGGAAACGGGATATATTTTGATGCACAAATACAAACAATGCACCCCGAAGCTATATCCTTTCTCCATATTCCCGATGACTGCAATTCATACGAAGAAGTAAAGCTTAAATACGGTGATAAAACCACATTAATAGGCTGTGTTCCACCCCCATGGTTGATAAGTGCCACACCTAAAGAGGTTGAGGAGGAATGCAAAAGAGAAATTGACATATTTAAGAAAAATGGTGGCTTTATATTGGCCACTGGTTGCGAATATCCTCCTAACGCTGATTTTGAAAATGCCAGGATTATGGTCAAGACAGCAAAAGAATATGGTAAATATGTATAACTATGCATAAGGTTACCTTGCTTATGGTGAAAACTTTAAGCTCTTTATCATCAAATCCTTGCCGATTACAGTATTAGGAAAAATTGATGTGGCATTTTTTATAAATTTCACCGGATTTACCAGAGAAGGGCTATAATGGGTAAGCCACAATTCAGTTACATTAGCTTCCTTCGCTATATGGGCTGTTTCACTGAAGGTGGAATGACATTTCTCTATGGCTTTTTCCAAGTCTTTATCGTCGCCGTACATGCCCTCGCCAATAAACAGATCACTTTCTTTTATAAGGTCTATAAGACTCTTCGTAGGCCGTGTATCCGTACTATAGCTTACCTTAAGGCCCTTTCTTTCTTTTCCCCATACCATATCCGGAGTATATATGCGGCCCTCATATTGAACCACCTGTCCATGCTGTAAAGCATTCCATAACTTTACTGGAATATTAAGCTTCTTTGCCTTTTCGACATCAAATTCAGGCAACCTTTTAACTTCAAAACTATACCCATAGCATGTAACTGTATGCCATACCGGTGTATTTTTAACAACTATATCACCGATATTTAAAACCTCACCCTCGGCTAGCTCTTTAAATTCTATATCAAACGATATATTTTTAAACAACACATTTATCATATTCTCCAGAATGCTAATTCCCTTAGGCCCCATTAAAATCAATTTTTCGGTCCTCTCTGCGTTAAGCATCTGATACAAAATACCCGGCAACCCTGTTATATGATCGCCATGATAATGCGTAAATAAAACGGCATTGATACTTTTAAAACCCCATCGCAGCTCCTGAAGAGGAATCTGTGTACCCTCCCCACAATCGACGAGTATTGTCGTCCCATTATACCTCAGTATTAACGACGTAAGATACCTATATGGAAGCGGCACCATACCGCCTGTACCTAATAAACATACATCGAACATTTGCTATCCACCTGTATTCTCTCAGTTATATTCCTTTTGAATTCTTGCTACTGTTTCAACGTGGTACGTGTGAGGAAACATATCCATACACTCTACACATTTGACCTTATAGCCAGCGTCCTCAAAAATCCTTAAATCCGCAGCAAGCGTTTGGGGATTGCACGAAACATACACTATTGTATCGGGTCCGAATTTTACTATGTTATTTATGGCTTTAGGACCTATGCCGCTCCTAGGAGGATCCACTACCACTACATCTGGCTTATCATTGATTTTTGTCAACACTTCGGCCACATCCCCCGTATAGAACGTACAGTTGGAAAGTCTGTTAAAGCGGGCATTTTCCTGGGCAGCCTTTACAGCCTCTTCCATCAACTCTATTCCTATCACCATTTTAGCCTTAGGTGCCATTATAATGCCTATGGTCCCTGTACCGCAATAGAGATCAAAAACGATCTTATCTGTTAAATCTCCAGCAAATTTTCTGGCCATATTGTACAATGCTTCAGCACCATAAGTATTAGTTTGAAAAAAGGAAAATGGACTTATCTTAAATTTAAGTCCCAGTAATTCTTCAATAATATAATCTCTTCCGTACAGCACCTCAAGCCTTTCGCAAATAACCGCATCGGATAATCTGTCATTGTATGTATGCAAAATTCCCACTATTTTTCCCCGTAATCTGATATCTTTTATGGCATTAATAAACTGATCAAAATCACAATTCATCTGGGTTGTGGTAACAATATTTACTAATATCTCCCCTGTTTTAAATGCTTTTCGAACTACCAGATGTCGTAAAAAACCGCTGTGCGTGCGGGAATCATAATATGGCAAATGATTGTTCGCCGCATATTCAAGAGCACAATTTAAAATTTTAATGAAATCTTCATCCACCAGCACACATGTATCTAAATTAACTACTTCAAAAAATCTACCCCTCTTGTGCATACCCAATGTCAATGAACCGGCACTATCTCTGCCAAATGTAAACTCCATCTTGTTTCTGTAAGAAAATTCCAATGGGCTTGCCTGTATGCCTAAAAAATCATATTGAGTTATCCCCGCACCATCTAAAAGCTTTTTTACCATATTTTCTTTAATTTTAAGCTGCTCCGCGTAATCCATATTTAAATACGTACATCCGCCACATGCCCCAAAGCTAGAACAGATACCTTCCCGTTCATAAGCAGCTCTTTTCACAATTTCTACAGCATCAGCTTCTATGACATTGCCTCTAATCTTTTTTATAATAGCTCTCACTTTTTGTCCGGTAACAGCACCTTTAATCTTCACCTTAAAATCCTCAAAATATCCTATACCATATCCCGGATACTCAACGTCGACGATGTCTACAATCAATTCTTGTCCCTTTTTCATAAATACACCCCATTGAAATTGATACGAGTACATACCCAAACAGTGTTATTTCATAATATAAACGATTAATTTCTGATGGTTATTCCATATACATATATTATACAAATTACACTTATTTCATCAAGTTTTTTAAAAATACAATCGCATCTGCCTTAAATTTCGTATAAAAATACCCCTGCAATACCCTTAAAAGAGGCCGTATGCTAAGGCATTGACCTCCACATACGGCCTCTAATATCTAACTCAATCATAAGCAAATCAAGGACGCTCCTCCTATACCAAAAGGAATCAGCGTATACTTTTCTGTAAACCTTCTGAAATCCACAAAGGTATAGGGTCCAACTCCTTCGTCATTTAATATACCCGCTATCCTGTTGGGTCCCATAAGGTTAAACAATGTCGTCGCAGCCACTATCTTTATCTCATTTGTGCCTTCTTTTAATAACTCCGTGACATCGAATATATAAGGCTTCCAGTACTTAACATCGACATACTGACCATTGACATACAACTCAATACATGCGGCCTCCACATCGTTTACAGCTAAATATGTCCTATCGCTTTTGCCCTTATATTCTATATAGGAAGTAAATTCGGCTTTACCAGCATAAAATGGATAACCACACTCGGTTAAATCTTTATAGTTTGCTTTTTTAGCTTGGCCGTCAATAGCAAAATATCTTTTGTCAAAATCTACAACAGCAAAATCTCCTACGATATATATCACTTCTACCTCTGTAGGTACGTGGTTTTTAAAATCTGCAACCCTTACATGGCAACCCGGATTTGATATGTTGTTTACCTTTTTGCCCTCCAGTACCAGGGTATTTAATCCCTTGCGGATATAGCCAGACAGCGGTACTTTTGTAAAGTTAATATCCTTCCAGCTCTTTTCAGGATTAAAGGCCCCCAGCTCACCTTTTTGCTTCAATGGCCTTACTTCAATGCCGTTTATGGTAATCCTATCCAGGTTTTCTGCCACTTCTATCGCAGCAAATACCTCTCCCTCAGGTATATTTAATACCTCAAAGGTGTATTCAGCCCTAAATGGAGTCCCATCAGGTGCTTTATAAAAGTACTGATGCCAGGCTTTCGCCACAGGTTGATTTTCCAATACCTTTTCGCCATCTAAATAAAGTGTAACATCATTGAGCGGCAACACGTTTTGCTCTAACAGTTTTACTTCCCAATCGTCAATAGTGCTTCCCGCGCTGATTTTATCCGCAAAAGCCACACCGCTATCCAGATAATCGGGTGCCTTTTGTGCTTTTATCTCCTGAACTGGATAATACAGCAGCATACTTCCGGCAGGATATAATTTGATATGAATTTCTCTCCTCCCACCTTTTATTTCCGAAGGTATCTCATAAACCTCGCCGCTCATAAGGTCCAAAAGGTATGGCATCTCCTCGCCCGGCAGCGATACAACTGCATCTATTTCTCTGTTTTCATCCGTATTTACAATAAATATGCTTTTACCTTCCTTTGACGTGCGGCTATGGCAATAAACCTTCTCTGCATTCATCCCTGTTGCCTTATCCACTACCCTGATCCTGTCACTGTAATACCTGTCTACAATTTTCAAAACCTCGTTTACAGAATCGACATATATAACCCCATCGGGTAAATTCATATCGCCAGAAAGACCGTCTATTCTCGAAGGTATAGGCTTTATGAAAATCAGCCTTTCAGCTCCCGCCTGTTCTACAAATTCTTTTAGAAGCCTTACAGTATTGGACCTCAATGTGAGAGACGGAGGCACTATAACCGTGGAATACTGATGTTGGCCAATTATAAATTTCCCATTTTCTACTCTGGCGTGTTTTTCCATTATTATTTCATCGCCATAATGAAAATCCAGTTTTGCCGCCATAAGCGCTTTTGACAGGAACTCAAATGGCTGATTGTAAATGTTATTCTCCACGGCCAGGCCATTGCGCTTATGCAGCGGTGAGTATTCACTCCAGACACTGGATATCGGATGTAAAACCAGTATATCCACATCCCTTTTGCCCTGAGATACAGCATAGCTTACTCTGGCAATATAATCAGCAAACTTGCGCTCATCATCCCACCACGGTTGTTGGTAATAGAGGTTTGCAGGATAATCCCTCTTTCTCTCTCCTCTCATAGAATACAAGGACAGATGGGAATTGACAAAGCTTATCCCTAATGCAGCCTGCCAATCTGCTATCCATTTGCGATGATAGAAACTTACCTGCTGCCCTACGCAGCCAAAGACCTCGCAAAAAGCCCTCTCTTTATTCAGCTGATCCACCACTGACGATACCTGTTTCACTGTCACCAGCTGCTGGACATTCCTTCCCAGCTTATCAATTCCTGGCCAATGCATAAATTCATAATGGGGCATGGCCGCACCTATCCATTGGGTCTGATATGGCAAGCTATCTTCCGCCATAAAATGTCCTGTCATCTTGAGATTGTTTTTTTCGCACCAATTGTAATACTGTTTTGTCCAGCTCTCTATAAACAACCTTGTAGCTGCATCATAAAAATCAAACCTTATTTTCCGATAATCTCCCGTATCAAAGAAAAGTTCTTTTAGATGCTCTTCAATAGCATAACCTTTTAATTTTTTAAAAAATTCTGGAAGGTAATCAGACCATGGCACCGCCGGCTGACTATAATGTCCCTCCATGAGATAGCACGGCTCATCGGTAAAAATGCCCGGTATCTCTTTTCCAAAATACTCTCCCACCGCTTGCCTATATCTTTCATGGGTACAGTTCAGGAAAGCTTTAACTGCTTCAGGGTTCATAAGATCTACATAGCTGGTTCCATTAAACCACAAGTCGCCCATTGGTGATATTCTTTTACATATATTATATTGTTGCCCTTCCCATTCTACATGCAACATGATCGTATCGTTTTCAGTAACCTCATCGGGTTTTAATAAAACCAGAGCGCGACTTCTGTATTTTTCATCAGCCTCAGGAACCTCCCCTCCAGCAAAACCTGAAGGCCATTTATCTTCATCATACAGCCATGCATATGTACCGGTAGCCCTTGCCTCTTCTGCGCAGGTCTTTATCATCTCCATCCACTCTTGAGACAGATAACCTGTAACCAGCCCTACACGGGAGTGCATAAAATAACCACCCCAACCTTTTTCAGCCATCTCATCTATCTGTCTCTTAAGCTCCTCTTTGTCCAGTTTATCGTTCCAGCTCCAGAATGGTGCACTTCTGTAAATCGCCCCAGGATTTTTAAATTGCTTAAAGTCCATTGTACAATCCCCCCTGTTTTTAGCTAATATGGATATTCACTATTATAATAATAACATAACAATAGATAAAATCAACGCTTTCTCGGCTATTGTCAATTCAAAATTATAGTGCTAAAATATGTAAGTAAATGATAATGATAGACTGGGGGGATAAAATGATAAACTTTAATGGAATAGGTTTAAGTTTAGGCAACCTGCCTCTTTTATCCAACGCAAAAACCAGATCCATAAGCGCAGAAAATTTTACCGGTGAAAAAGGAAAGGGCGGAATGGCTACTGAAGGAACCGGCAAAGAATGCGCCAGAGATTTGGGGCAGGGATGGAAGATCTCACCTTCTATAAATATCCCTGAGAAAAGCGTTTTTACTCTAGCCGACATAGAAGGTCCCGGCGCTATTCAACACATATGGATGACCTGTTTCCCCGATGCATGGCGTTCCCTTGTCTTAAGGATGTACTGGGATGGAGAAGAGTATCCTTCAGTAGAGACACCCTACGGCGACTTTTTCTGTAATGGATGGTGTGAACGGAGTAACGTCAACTCTTTAGCCGTTGCCGTAAATCCTGCCGGTGGAATGAATTCGTACTGGACCATGCCCTTTAAAAAATCAGCAAAAATAACTATAGAAAATCTAAAAGACAAACCTGTAACATTATTCTATCAAATAGACTATACATTGACAGATATACCTGATAATGTCGGTTATTTTCACGCACAATGGCGACGGGATAACCCTCTTAAATATAAAGAAGTTCACACAATCCTCGACGGAGTAAAAGGGCAGGGTCATTATGTGGGCACTTACATCGCATGGGGCGTAAATAACAACGGCTGGTGGGGTGAAGGCGAAGTAAAATTTTACTTAGACGGCGATAAAGAATTCCCAACCATATGCGGCACAGGAACCGAAGATTATTTTGGAGGAGCCTGGAATTTTGAATTTCCACCAGGACAATATGGGGTATTCTCCTCCCTGTACTCGGGCCTTTCCCAGGTCATCAAGCCAGATGGGCTTTATAGAACTCAACAGCGTTTCGGCATGTACCGTTGGCATATAATGGACCCCATACGGTTTGAATCGGATCTCAGAGTAACCATACAGGCTTTAGGCTGGCGTTCAGGAGGGAGGTACCTGCCGCTGCAGGACGATATAGCATCAGTGGGCTTTTGGTATCAAAAAGAACCTCACAACCCATTCCCGCCGTTCCCTGATGCGGACTATCTGGAAGTCATATGACGCTGATGCGAGAAAAAGACCTCCACATGTAAGGCCTATAACTACAAAGAAAGGGCTGCGTGTAATTCTTTTGCCGCAGCCCTTAGTTTTACCGGCATTGTATCCGCAATAGAGCCCTTTTGAGCCTTGCCAATCAATACTATCTATATAGTTTTCCCATAATCAACAGCGAATTTAATAAACTCCCTTTCTACAGGCAGGAGGATTTTATTTTTATTTATAATTATGTTAAACGTTCTAAAAAACGACAAATCCTTTATCCGCGAAAAGTTTAATAGACCATATTTGCATTCTCTTGTTATAGCAATCTTTGACAATACAGAAATACCTAACCCTGCTATAACAGCTTCTTTTATAGCTTGATTGCTTCCCAATTCTAGAGTAATATCTAATGACTCCGGATTAATCCCATGGCTTTTCAGTACATCTTCAAAAACCCTTCTTGTCCCGGAGCCTCTTTCTCGCATTATAAGAGGATATCTTAGAAAATCATCTATTGTTATTAGATCCCTTTCTTCGTTTTTTTTCTTTGGAAATATCACTACAAGTTCATCATCGTAAAGCTTTATAACATCCAAAGCTTTCTCTTCCACAGGACCTTCCACCAAGCCAATGTCTATAGATTTATCAAGGACCATCTTTGCTGTTTTTTCTGTATTTTCGATCTGCAACAAAAACTTAACATCCGGATACTTTTGAATAAATTTACCGATAAGACCAGGTGCCATGTATTCCCCTATAGTAAGACTGGCGCTAAGTGATAATGTGCCACTTATGAGCCCTGTGGTTTCCAAAACTGCTTTTCGAGCTTCTTCGTATTCACTTAATATCTTTTTCGCATGAGCATAAAATGCCCTCCCCGCAGCTGTTAATATAACTCTCTTATTGCTTCTATCGAATAATTTTGCGCCAAGGCTTTCTTCCAGCGCCTGAATGTGAAAACTTACAGCAGGTTGAGTCATATGAAGCTCTTTTGCCGCGCTTGAAAAACTACCCTTATCAGCCACAGCCTTGAATATCAATAAATCTAGATCCATCATACTCTTAACACTTCGTATGCTTTACTTATTATTATTTCATAGCATAGCAGGTAGGAATAACACTTTCCGGGCCATTTAAACTCATCGATCTATTGCACCAATTTAAATCTTTACTTACATCAAAATTCATCACATCTGAAAAATTACATTGAGCCTCAACATAGCTTTCCCCAAAAGCCACAATGATTTTCACCTTATACGCCTGTCCAGGATTTAACATTATATCTTTAAATGCCTTTGATGCACCAATAATAAAGCATAGTTTTTCATCCGAAACTATAATTAAATCGTTTAAGTTTTTGACAACCACACTATGCCCATTTACCAAAGTGGGATTTACCTTAATTTTAGGAGTAAACCTTGCCACCGTAGGCGATATATTCTCTATCTCCAGATCCCTTATAAGTGCCCTTTTATTCTCAATTATATAATCTATAGAAGCAACCCTGAGCGTCGATGTTTTGCACACTGTCTCCAGAACATTATAAGGATTTAAATATTTCTGGTATACCGGCGTGTATTCTTCTCCTATATCCAGTGTAATGTTGCCCCCAACCTTTGAATCAATTGTGGATGCAAATAAAGGAAATTTACTCAACGACGGTATACAGAGCCAATCCACGCTCAGCTTATCAGATATGGCAGCCGCTGTAGTACTATTGCCAATAAAAGAACAACAATCCTTTCTCATCTTACCACCTCATAAGTTATTTTATATAGCTTTCCAGCGTACCTATACCTGTGATAGTAAATTTTATCACATCACCTGATTTAACGAGGCCTACTCCTGCAGGTGTTCCGGTAAGTAAACACCTCATAAAAAAACCGCAATATTTTCATATAATCTCCTCCATCAATGGCCCTTTGCCAGTTTGTATTTACCCAGTATTTTTACAGCCATCCCTTTAGCAAATTTTAACTCCTCCACCCCCAATACCGCGAGGACCAAAAGATATATAAAAAGACCTATCGATGACGCTCCTAAAAAAGAGAGAATCCAGCCACCAACACCCTTTGCAGACAGCTTCGTAAATATAGCCACATGATTTAAAGCATAAATAGCTACAATCATAAAGCCTGTAGATATCAATATTTTGCCCATAGTAATTAACATATCTGTTCCGCCAATGCCATTTAATCTTTTTCTAAGAGCAAAAAACAAGAAAATAGAAGTAAAAATAGCTGCAAGAGAAGTAGAAAACGCCAAACCTCCGACTCCCATGATCCTTACCAGCAACAGATTTGATATTACATTAATGATTACAGCATATACGCCGTACACCATAGGAGTTCGAGTATCCTGTAATGAGTAAAACGCTCTGTTAATAACATCTCTTACTGAAAAAGCTGTCATACCCACAGCATAATAGAGCAGTGCAATAGATGTCATATAGGTAGCCCTTTCATCAAAAGCTCCTCTCCTGTACACTATACTAACGATAGGCGTTCTCAAAAGAATGGTTATAGCTGTTATAGGCACCATGATCATAAATATAGCATTTACAGCCAACTTAAAAGATTTTCTATAATTATCATAATCATTTAAAGAGATATGCTTTGAAAGTGTGGGATAAATAACTGTGGATATGGCCATTCCAAAAATACCCATCACAAAGCCATTGAGTCTATTAGCATAATTGAGAGAAGCTACGGCACCTTCCTGCAGACCAGACGCAAATGCTTTATCAACTACAATATTGATTTGATTAACTGCTGAACCGATCAAAACAGGTAAAACAAGTGCAAATATTTTAAGTACTCCAGGATGTTTAAAATTTAATATAAATTTATATCTATAACCAAGTTTATACATGTCGGGAAGCTGTACCAGTACCTGCGTTAACGTTGCTACAACAGTCGCTAAAGCCACAGCAAAAATGCCAAAGCTTTTTGCAAAAAACAGCAATGTTATAATAATAATAAAATTATAAGGGATTCCTATGAAAGCTGGTACAGTAAAATGGTTTTGGGCCTGCAATACACCTGTAATTACATTGGCAAGTCCGATAAATACGACAATAGGAAACATGATCCTCGTCATTGTAACAGTCAAAAAATACCTTTCTCCACTGTACCCTGGAGCTATTAATCTCACTAAAACAGGCGAAAATAATATGCCAACAATTGATACTGCTATGCTCAGAAACAATATGATATTTATTACATTATTAGTGAGTTCATAGGCCTTTTCTTTGCCTTCTTTAGTCATATATTCAGTAAAAACCGGAATAAATGTCGTCCCTATTGAGCTGCCAATCATTTGAAACACCACCAGTGGTATTGTCGTTGCCATCACATAAGAATCAGATGCAACGCTGGCTCCGAATCTTGCAGCCAGCGCTGTTTCCCTCACAAAGCCCATTATTTTGCTTACAAAGGCCAGTATCATAATCGTTCCAGCAGCTTTTGCGACTTTAACGGCATTAGGCTTAGGCATGTTATCCCTCTCTTTTTATTTAACCTAAATAACAGTGAATTATTATATATTATCAATGAATTAGCAAAGATAAAACCTATTGTCTTAGCTATTATTATACAATTAATCGTAAATTTGTACAAGATCAAAATACTTTTTCAGCTATTTTAACTGCTTCCATAGCATCTTTTCCATAGAAATCAGCACCTATACTTTTAGCATAATCCTCTGTAACCACAGCTCCACCCACCATTACCTTGCATTGCGTGTTTTCTTTTATAAGCTTGACCGTTTTTTCCATAGCTTTCAGAGAGGTTGTCATAAGTGCACTTAAACCTACAAGACCCGCGCCATTCTGAACCACGGTATCCAGTATAACTTCAGGTGGTACATCTTTACCTAAATCTATCACGTTATACCCATAGTTTTCTAAAAGAGCTTTTACGATGTTTTTCCCTATATCATGAATATCTCCCTTTACCGTGGCAAGAACAATTTTCCCTTTAGTTTTACCTGCAGATGGAAACCTTTCTTTTATAATCTCAAACGCTCCCTGTACCGCATTTGCCGACTTGATAAGCTGTGGCAAGAAGTATTCCCCAGACTCATACCTTGCACCTACCTCGTTTAAAGCTGGCACTATTATCTTATCGATTATCTCCAATGGTTCTCTTTGCTCTAATTCTATTTTAACCGCTTCTACAGCCTGAGCTCTATGTCCGTCCAGGATACTTTCGTACAGAGTGCCTGAAGCAGTTATAACTTCACTATCGCCCTTGCCTTTTTTGCTATAAGCCAAAATATACCTTTCTGCCCCTTCGTCTCTACCCGATAAAACCTCTGCAGCTTTTATTATATGTTTGTACTCCTCAATAGCCGGATTTATTATCACTGCATCCAGGCCTGCTCCTATGGCCATAGCTAAAAAAGCTGCATTGAGCTTTTTTCTTTCCGGAAGACCAAAAGACACATTGCTGATGCCCAATATCGTCTTAACTCCGAGATTTTGTTTGACAAGTTCTATAGCCCTTATTGTTTCCATAACAGATTCTTGATTAGAACTGGCAGTTAATGTAATACAGTCAATAAATATATCTTCAAGTGGAATACCGTAACTTAAAGCCCTATCTACAATCCTTTTTGCTATGTCAAATCTTCTGTCCGCTTTTTCAGGTATACCTCTCTCATCCATTGTAAGCCCGATAACAGCCGCACCGTACTTTTTCACTATCGGCAATATCGTATTCATGCTATCTTCTTTGCCATTTACTGAATTGACCAATGCTTTACCCTGATAGCACCTCAATGCGCCTTCGATAGCTTCGGGATCAGAAGAATCTATACAAAGAGGCACTCTTACCATCATCTGTAGCTCTGACACCACATCTACCATTGTCCTGGCTTCATCAATGCCCGGTACTCCTACGTTTATGTCAAGCACATCTGCACCTGCCTTTACCTGATCCAATCCCTCTTGGACTACGTAAAATATATCTCCATCTTTTATAGCCCTTGCGAGCTCTTTTTTCCCCGTAGGGTTAATTCTCTCACCGATTATCAACAACGGCGATTTATCATCTATTTGAACGGATTTTACTGCTGATGCCAATGTCGTTTTTTTATTTACCTCAACAGTTACTTTATTTAGGCCTGACTGAACCATCTTTTTTATATGCATGGGCGTCGTTCCACAACATCCACCTATTATAGACGCCCCAGCTTGTGCAAACAGCTTACAGCTATCAGAGTACTCTTCAGGAGTTACAGGGTATACCACATTATTGCCTTCTACGGTGGGTAAACCAGCGTTAGGTTGAACAAAAACAGGTACTCTGCTAACCTTCACCATCTTTTGAACCAATGGTATCATCTCACGAGGTCCCAGCGAACAATTTATGCCTACAGCATCAACTCCCAAAGAAGATAGAACTATAGCCGCTGTCTCTACGTCAGTTCCTGAAAGAGTACGACCTGTTTGGTCAAAGGTCATAGAACACATAACAGGCTTATCGGTAGCTGCTTTTGCCGCAAGGATTGCAGCCCTTGCCTCATTTAAAACCGACATGGTTTCAATGAGTATGATATCAGCACCAGCCTCTGATAATACCTTTATCTGTTCATAAAAAGTCTCATAAGCTTCGTCAAATGAAAAATCCCCTACAGGCTGAACCAATTTGCCTGTAGGACCAACAGATGCGGCTACGAGAGCCCCATACCTTTGGGCCGTTTTCCTGGCCAACATTATGCCAGCAGTATTTAGCTCTACTAATCTGTTTTCAAGACCCCATTCCCTGAGCTTAATCCTATTGCCACCAAAGGTATTCGTCTCAATAATTTGTGCTCCTGCATCAAGATATTGTTCATGTATCTTCCTTATGATATCAGGATTTTGAACGTTTAATAGCTCGGGACACCCATCTTTAAATCCCATTGCCATCAGCATAGTCCCCATAGCGCCATCCAAATACGCTATTTCCCCATTGATTAAATCCTTAAAGTTCAAACCGTTTACCTCCTCTTCCCAATTCTTCAGCGATCTGCACAACTGCGTTTAATCTTCCAAGAGGCATAATATGAACACCATCAGCAAAATCTTTAGCCTTTTTAGCAATTTCAATGGCAATTTTTATGCCACAAGAAGGATCTTCTGCTAATCTTTTTATTATATGCTCAGGTATATTAATTCCAGGAACCTTTTCGTTAAAATTAATTGCCATCTTATACGATTTCAAAGGCATTATACCCATTATTATTTTAACATTTAAATTGCCAACCCTGTCAATAAACCTCTTATATGCATCTACATCGTAAACCGGTTGCGTTTGAAAAAACGTAACACCTGCATCAATTTTGCGTTTCATTTTTTCTATTTCTGCGTCAGAATCAAAGGGGTTTAAAACGCCTCCAATAAGAAAAGCTGTTTTTGCATTTAATTTATTGCCACTTATATCATACCCATTATTGAGGCTATTGGCAATCCTGGCAAGCCCTACTGAATCACAGTCAAAGACTCCTGTGGAAGTAGGATTGTCACCTTTTTTAGGATCATCACCCGTAAGGGTAAGAATATTTGTAATCCCTAATGCCCAAGCTCCTAAAAGCTCCGATTGTAAACCAAGAAGACTTCTGTCCCTACACGTAAGATGAAAAATAGTATCAATGCCAAGCTGCTCATGTATAATATGAGACAACGCTATGGGACTCATTTTTAAATTGGCCATGGGGTTGTCACAGATGTTAACCGCATCTACATAGCCATAGAGCTTTTTTATCCTGTTTAGTTCATCTCCAAAATCTGGACCCTTTGGTGATTCCACTTCAGCAGTTATAACAAACTCATTTTTCTGCAGCTTATCCTTTAATTTAATCATTTTGTTTGCTTCATCTCCTTATCTAATTTCTCTTATCACGCTTTCAACTTTTATAACCGTTGGAATAAGCCTAACTTCTACCAGCGCATCGCTTATGGATTTTTCAACAATATCATGGGTGAATAAAACTATTTCCGCTTCTTCTCCTTTCGTATCCTTCTGTATAATCGACTGTAAACTCACGCCGTGATCACCAAATACCTTGGCAATTGACGCCATGACACCAGGTTTATCTTTTACTCTTATTCTTATATAATACCTGCTTACAATAGAATTCATATCGATCACAGGTATATAGTCATCGTACTCACTTACAACCCTGTTTACAGTTCCTGCTTTGATATTTCTTATGATATCTATAATATCAGCGACTACAGCACTGGCTGTAGGCATCTGCCCTGCCCCTCTACCGTATAACATTATTTCGCCTATGGCATTCCCTTTTATAAAAATACCATTAAACACATCATTTACTTGTGCCAATGGATGGTTTTTTTCTATAAAAGCTGGATGCACTCTGAGTTCTAATCCGTCCTTCCTTTGCCTACCTATAGCCAGAAGCTTTATAGCATATCCTAACTCTTCTGCGTATTTTATATCGGTTTTAGTTACTCTGGTAATACCTTCTGTATATATATCCATAACATTTACTTTAGTTCCAAAGGCTAATGTCGCTAAAATAGCTAATTTGTATCTCGCATCATAACCTTCTACATCAGAAGTAGGATCAGCCTCAGCATAACCCAGATTCTGCGCCTCTCGAAGCGCGTCTTCATATTCTTTACCTTCTTTTGCCATCTTTGTGAGTATATAATTTGTCGTTCCATTTATTATGCCCAGTATCTCCTCAATCTTATTGGCCGTCAAAGATTCCTTCATTGGCCTTATGATCGGTATGCCACCTGCAACACTTGCCTCATAATAAACATCAACTCCTTTCTTTCTAGCCAGGGTTAATATCTCCCACCCTTCTTTCGCCATCATTTCCTTATTTGCTGTTACCACATGTTTTTTGTTTTCAATGGCTTTTAATACAAAATCCAGCGCAGGGTTTATACCACCTATAACTTCTACTACTATATCTATTTCTGGATCTTGTAGCACATCATCGGGGTTTGTCGTAAGCAGGTTTTTATCTATTTCTACATCCCTATTTTTATGTAAATCCCTTACCAATACTTTTTTTACATTTATCTTATCACCTATTCTCTTTTTTATCAATTCACTGTTTTCATTAAAAATTCTTATAATACCAGAACCTACTGTTCCAAGACCCAAGATACCTATATTTATCATTTACATACCTCCTGAATGTTTATGATATAAGTACATATGTTTATAAAGTAAATACATAATATCACAAAAACACAATAAGCGCAATAACATAGCAAAAATTAATGATTGACTTTTTAGTAAACTATGCTTATATTATATAATGTGGAATTCCCGTAACCAGTAAAAGTGAATTTTATATGCTTTCATTTAAAATAATAAATGTTGAGGTGATTAAATGAATAAAAGCAATGTAGAAAGAACCTTCGCAATGATCAAACCAGATGGCGTCAGGCGAGGCCTTGTAGGCGAAATAATAAAAAGATATGAGCAGAAGGGGTTGCGCATCGTAGCCGCAAAACTGATAAAAGCAGACAGGAACACGGTAGAGGAACATTATAGCGATTTAAGGTCAAGATCGTTTTTTAACGAATTAGTAGAGTATATCTTATCGGGCCCCATAATGGTTATGATACTGGAAGGTGAAAATGCTATTAAATTGGTACGCATGATAAACGGTGCAACCCGGGTCGAGGAAGCCCTGCCTGGTACCATAAGAGGTGATTACGCCACATCTACTGCACAAAACATTGTTCATGGCTCAGATAATTATGAAAATGCTCAAAGAGAAATTAACCTCTGGTTCCCAGAGTTGAGAACCAATGAAACAAGAAAGTTATCTGTCTTGTAAAAATAAAATAAAACATCTACACCACAAAGGATGTAGATGTTTTTATATTAATTATTTAAAATATACCGGCTCACCAGTCTGTGCTGATTTGTAGATTGCCTCAAGTATCTGACTTACGACATATGCCTCTTCAGGCTTTACAAGAGGCTCTTTATCATTGACAACAGCGTCGATCCACTGCCTTGCTTCTACCTCGCCGGGATCTGAACTATTGCCCTCGAAGTAAGCTACTCCACCACTCTGTAATTCTGGTTTTGTGGTATAAAGCCTGCTGTATTTCTCTCCATTGATTCGGAGCCCATCCAGCATATCTGCACCTGCCTCTGTTCCGCAGAGAACAGTCATGGCTTCACCTATTTGCAGTGTATTCAACGCCCAGCTGGCCTCCAGGATGATTGTTGCGCCATTCTTCATCTTTATAAATCCAAAGGCTGAATCCTCCACAGTGAACTTCTCAGGATCCCATGGTCCCCATGCATTTGCAGCATTCTTTCTGCTGCCTAATTTATGATATGTAGTACCCACGACCATCTCAGGTTCATAATTGTTCATCATCCAAAGAGTCAAATCCAGAGCGTGGGTTCCGATGTCGATTAATGGGCCACCGCCCTGCTTCTCCTCATCCAAAAAACTGCCCCATGTCGGTACAGCGCGACGCCTTACAGCCAATGCTTTAGCAAAATATATTTCACCTAATTCACCATTATCACAAAGTTGTTTTAAGTACTGCGAATCAGGTCTAAAGCGGTTTTGATAACCTATCGTTAATTTCTTACCTGTACGCTTAGCAGCATCCACCATCTTTTTGGCTTCAGCAGCATTTATAGCCATGGGCTTCTCGCACATAACATGTTTTCCAGCTTCTAAAGCATCAACAGTTATAAATGAATGGGCATCGTTTGTGGTACATACGTGAACTACATCAATATCTTTAATCTTCAAAAGATCCCTGTAATCTGTAAACACTTCTGCGTCCGGTGTCCCGTATTTCCTTGCACCTTCCTCTGCTCTTTCCCTGATGAGGTCGCAAAAAGCAACCATTTCTACATTCTCGATCTTAGCAAGGTTAGGCATATGTTTTCCATTGGCAATGCCGCCAACACCTATAATACCCACCCTAACCTTCTTGTCTGAAGCCATTTTCAAAACCTCCCTTGTTAATATAGGATTGCGTAAACGTTAAACTAAAGTGTAATAAAATAACAATGAGAAATTCTTCTCACATATCCATCTCCTATCATACCACAACTCATTTTAGTTTGCAATATAAAAACTTATTTTTAAGACACCAAATCGTTTTGGGACCCTTTCTCTATTCAACGCCCATCGATTTGAGGTTCTTGAGGCTTATGCCAAGGCTCTCAAAAGGATCCCTCTGGCAGATATCCTGTTCTACGATAAACCACTCCACTCCTGCAATGTTACACGCTTCAATTATTTCAGGCCAGTTAAGGTTGCCTTCACCCACTTCCGCCATGAGCTGCTGTCCCTCTTTGCCTATAACCATATCTTTAAAATGTACAACA
Organism: Caldanaerobius fijiensis DSM 17918; assembly: GCF_900129075.1. Lineage (NCBI taxonomy): Bacteria > Bacillati > Bacillota > Clostridia > Thermoanaerobacterales > Thermoanaerobacteraceae > Caldanaerobius > Caldanaerobius fijiensis. Next base: position 22,764 of record NZ_FQVH01000005.1, on the reverse strand, counting down.
GGTGCCCTTCCTTTTAACTTTTTTATCCACGCAGCAGGATCTCCGCCACCATGCTGTACCCAGTAGGTATCTATCTCACTGAAAAACACTTCCGGATCGCTCTCATCATACAATATCTCAAGGCCTGTTCTACCCTGGAATTTCTGAAATTCAAAGCTGTGATTATGGTATACAAATACGAGGCCTGCATCTGCCAATTTTCTCGCTACCGCCGACGCTTCCCTTGCGAACCTTTTAAATCCATCTTCACCTTCATTTCTGTACTCCGCTGGCATACTGCCTACTCCTACGTATTTACAATTCCACAAGCGGTGCTCCTCTATTACCTCCTGCGTCTTATCCCTCAACCGTTCAAAAGAATTATGGGTAGCACATATATAAAGCCCTTCCCCGTCAACAATCTCTTTTAACTTCACAGGATCTATAGGCCCAAGAGCTGAAAGCTGGACCGCTTTATAGCCCAATTGACTCACCTTGTGCATAGTATCCTTTATGCCTTCAGGAGTCTTTGTGTACTCCCTCAGCGTATATAATTGTGCAGCTATCTTTGACATGTGAACATCCCCCTTTTTTATAATCTTGCCCAGGCTTCTAATAAAGTTCTCTTGGCATTTGCTATAACCACCTCAGGAGACTCGTTGGGAAGCGGTTTTACCTCAAAGCTGACAATAGGAGGCTTTTTATCATTCAAAAAACCTATGTCAAAAAGCACTTTGAGGAACTGTACCAATTGTGGTACGTCATTTTCTCCTCCTTTTATCCCAAATCTCGGATGAGCATCGCCATAGGCCACATGATTTTTATCCTTTACGACACAATTGCCTATATGGGCATGGGTTAAATGGTCTTTTACAGGTATAAGGGCCTGCTCTGGGGTTTCCTTTAGCAACGGCAAATGACTCAAATCAACCACAAGGCCAAAATTATCGTATTTCTTTTTTATCATCTCTGCAATTTTTACTGCATCAGGAGTTGGTCCAATAAGCGACTTTTTTTCTATATCCCTATCGAAGACCTCCAATTCTACCAGCATATCTCCCTTGGATTTAGCGTAGTCACAAATTTCTTCAATAGATTCACGAAGTAGGTCCATAGCCTTTTGTTTATTTTCTTCACCAGGATATTTCCCGCTTAAAAATGCGATTCCCTGGGCACCAAAATAATACGCTTCGTCAACTCCTTCTTTTATCGTCTCCACAGCTTTTTGTCTTATGTCCTCATCAAAAGAGTTAAGATCCAATCCTGTAGTAAGTAGCCGTGGTTGTGCACCGTATGCCACTGCCATATGAGCCGCTTCCAGACGATTTTTTACTTTATCCCTTACCGAATCATCTTTAACCCATGAAATCTCTACAGCATTAAAAAACTCATCTTCCATTATTTTTTGCAAGGTTTCAAAAATGGGACCCTCCCCTTTCATGGTATCTGGAAACGCCATAAAGTGAATTATGCCAACTTTCATATATTTATACATGCTCTCATTCATTTTTTTAATTCCTCCTTTATATCGCAATTATCTTACTCCCAAAAATAACTTATCACCGTTAATCAATTATATATTTGCCAGTTTATTGTAAATAGGTTCAAGCACTTCATAAAGTTCATTGTAGATACTATAAAGCTTAGAATAAAGCTTATAATTATCTTCATCAGGCAAATATTCCTTTACAATGTTGTTGAGCCTCTTAGAACAAGCTTTTGCATCGTCAAATACACCAACTCCAGTGCCGGCCAGGATCATCGCACCCAATGACGCTGCATCAGTCACCATAGGCACTCTTATAGGCCTACCGCAGACATCCGCTTTTATCTGATTCCAGAGAGCCCCTTTAGCACCTCCTCCCATGACCACAATTTCATCAATCGACAGCCCCATAGATTTTAATATGTCAAGGCATGCCCTTATCTCATAGGCAACCCCTTCCAAGATAGCTCTGCCTATATCCCTTTTTTGGGTATTAAGAGTGAGGCCTAATAAAACACCCCGTGCGTTAGAATTCCACCTCGTTGATTTTGCCCCCATAAAAAATGGCAGAAGCAACAACTTGTTAGCTCCAGGAGGGCTCATAGCCAGCTCTTTATCAATAATGGCATAATCCCTTTCACCAATATCACTAGCTACGAGACGTTCTATAGCGCAAAAGTTATCCCTGTACCACCTGTTGATGGTTCCAGATGTGGTCATGCCTTGTTCAATAAGCCAATGATCTCTTAAAACATGGCATGAGATTATAACCCTTTCATCGATCTCCTCTACAAACTTATCTGTTCCCATCGAAACATTGGTGGTTGTGCCAGTGGATTCCATTGCGCGATTGCCAAAAATTCCAGCGCCGAGAGCTTCACACTGTCTGTCTCCACCGCCTACCACTACTGGAATACCTGATTTTATTCCTAACAACGCTGCCGCTTCGTCCTTTACATAACCCGCTATCTCATCAGAATGCTTTATAGGAGGTAGTTGCTCTATATCCACCCCTATATAGTCAAATATGTCTTTAAACCAACTCCTGCTTTTTACATCCAACATCATGGTCCTGGATGCCAGCGAATAATCAGTGGCGTATTCCCCCGTAAGTTTGTAAGCTATATACTCTTTAGGTTGCAAAAATTTATATGCTCTTTTGATGATCTCAGGTCTGTTGCGTTTATACCACAGGAGTTTTGTAGCGGTAAACGTAGAGTCAGGAATCATACCGGTTATGCGATGTAAATTTTCTTTACCATAATATTCAGCCAGCTCTTCAGCCTGTTCCTTGGCGCGCCTATCCATCCACAATATAGCATCATCCAATTTTTCGCCGTTCTTATCAACGGGCACGACTGTTTCTCTCTGGGACGAAAGGCCTATTGCTACTATTTCCGGTTCCTCTTTCAGCGATGCAATGCACTTTTTAACCGTACTTATAACCGCACCCCACCATTCATCAGGGTTTTGTTGTGCCCATGTAGGCTTTTCCTGATATATGGGGTACTCCTGACTTTCTTCTGCCAATATTTTGCCATTGGTATCAAATACCATTGATTTGCAAGCCGTCGTGCCAATATCCAATGTCAAAATAGCTTTCAAAAATATCCCCCTTTCGCAAATCACCTTACAAGGATATCAGGCCTTAAAATCTTATGCCCATCATAATCCACCTCTATCAATGGATATTCTCCTGTCTGCGTGATGATTTCATTTTCTCCTTCATGGACCAGTATCGTGTCTTCTGACTTAGTTCCAATTATCGATGGATTCCACGCAAAAGCCTGATTTACACCTATGATTATATCCATATCAGGGCTTGCTTTATACTCCCTTGAACTGTAACCAGTAAGACCTCCCTGATGATGATATTTCCACTGGTCCTTATAGCCAGTAGATTCGTACACCTCCATAGCTTTTCTAAATACCTGCCCGATGGTATTACCTGGTCTCGTACTGGCAATAAAGCATGCATCAACTTTTACAACTGCTTCAAACCTTCTCTTTATATCATCAGGAACCTTGCCAAAACAAACCAATCTCGTAGCAGATACCCATAAACCATATTTCATGGCGTTCACTGCTACAAGCGCATATTTATCCAGTTTTTTCTCAGTAGGCAGCGGGTGGCGATATTTTTCTGCGCGCTGATCAGTACCCACAAGGTGTACAAAAGGCTCCAATCCATTATCAAGGCATTTCTTGCACAATATCGCACTGATCTCCCACTCGCTCATGCCAGGTAAAATTTGGCGGCACGTCTCTTCTACTGCTCGTCCTGCCAGTTTTCCTATTATCCTGTATTTCTCAATATCTTCATCGGAGAGAGTATATCTTAACGATGCTATCTGACTTTTTAACTGCACATCGGTCATAAACTTTTTATTCCCCAAGACACTATAAATGCACCTATCTCGTCCCCCGGGATCGTGCCAATCGTATTCTAATACCTCTATAACCTCAGGAAGCTCTTCATCTAACAAACGTTGTGCTTCAATGTTATTGGTTATTAAAAAAGTACGGTTTTTTGTAACAAGAATTTGAGCGATTGATGCCTCACTATTGCCATTTATATAAGCCCTACCACCTGTAAGCCATGAAAAGTTAACTTGCTGTGTAATAAGGAGGCCATCGATGCTGTATTCATTTATTAGCCTCCTTAACATATCAATCCTTGCAGAAAAAACAGACATAATGTCATACCACCTTTAACACATCACAACTTTAATCATTTCTTCAAGGCGATGAAGAACATCTTCATCAACGCTACCTGCCAGTATTAAACAGTCTATATCCGAAAAAGATGCAAAAGTGATCAATGCATTTTTCCCTATCTTGCTGCTATCTGCTACAATTATCTTTTCCCTAGCTGCTCTAATCATAGATTTTTTTACCTCTGCGCCGTAGATATCCGACGTGGTAAAACCTTTAGTGAGGGTTATGCCGGTAGTAGCAATAAATGCTATATCTACATTATAGCCTTCGATACTCTTTTGAGTCTCTGGCCCATATAAAGCCATTACTTCGCCCGATAACTTACCCCCCGTGATAAATACGTTTATAGCATTTTTATCTTTAAGCTCATAAGCTATGTTTATATCATTTGTAATTACCGTCATCCTTTTGTTTTCGAGCTTTTTCGCTATCTGAAAAGTGGTCGTCCCTGCATCCAGAAGAATAATACTTCCTTCTTTTATGAGCTGGACAGCTTTTTCCCCTATAAGCCTTTTCTCCTCCAGATTTTCCGCCGCTCTTATAGAAAGAGGTGGAACTGTGGCGCTCTCTACCAAAACAGCGCCACCATAATTCCGCTCCAGTATACCCTCATTTTCTAATGCCTCTAAATCTCTCCTTATAGTTTCCTCCGACACATTGAAAAGACGGCTGAGTTCATTTACTTTTACATATTTTTTCTCTGTTATAATCCTCTTTATTTCTCTTTTTCTGCTCGCTGCTATCATCAAACCCCTACTTTCCCAATTTGGTTAAAACTTCTTTATTTACTAAAGTCCTTGGCACCTTGCCTTCATAAGCATCTAAAACATTGCTGGCTGCAAGAATGCCCATATCATTTCTAGATTTTGTCGTCGCACTGCCTATATGAGGTAACAATACTACATTATCCATTTCGTATAATTCAGGCTCTGCTGCCGGCTCATTTTCGTATACATCTAATCCTGCAGCAAATATTTTACCTTCTTTAAGCGCCCTTACCAAAGCCTTTTCGTCCACAATAGGCCCTCTTGCCGTATTTATCAAAATAGCAGTCTTTTTCATCATATCAAATTCCCTATCACTTATAAGATGCCGTGTGGAAGGAAGTAAAGGACAATGCAGTGAAATAAAATCCGATTCCCTTAGCAATGTTTCTTTGTCGACATATTCGCCCCCTGTCTGCTCTTCAAATCTGGGATTAGGCTTCTCATCAGTATATAAAATTCTCATATTAAAACCTTTAGCCATCCTGGCAAATGCAGTACCTATTCTACCTGCTCCTATTATTCCAAGAGTTTTACCTGTTATATCCTGCCCCAGGAAAAGCATCGGTCCCCAGCTTTTATACTTACCCGCTCTAAAATATTTATCCGCCTCTACAATCCTCCTCGCAGCAGCAAATAACAATGCCCATGCCAGTTCAGCAGTAGCATTTGTCAATACATCAGGTGTATTCGAGATCATTATGCCCCGCTCTGTTGCTGCATTGAGATCTATGTTATCGTAACCAACAGCATAATTAGCAACTATCTTTACACCTTTAGCGGCATCTAAAAATTCAGCATCAACTTTATCGACCAGCTGGGTTATTATTGCATCCCTGCCTTTTATATTTCTTAATAATTCCTCACGGGTAAGAGGTCTATCCTCCGGATTCACTTCTACATTAAAATGTTCCCTCAGAAATTCCATTGCAGCAGGTGGCAACATCCTGGTAACATATACATTCCATTTTTCCATGCAAAAATCCTCCTTTGCAATTTTTATATTTTATCCAATATATCTTTAAGGGCTTTATATGCAACGTCAAAAAGCTCAGGTCCACCGCCCGGCAAGCTGTTGTTTAAATGTGGCTCTATAGACAAAAAGCCTTCGAATCCACTTTTATGGAGAACCTTAAGCAACTCTTCGACGCGCCCATCACCCTTTCCTGCAGGTGTTACAATACCTCCATCAAACTTTGCATCTTTTACGTGCACGTATTTTATGTAATCTTTCAACAATTCGTACGCATCAGGATAAGGCACTACTCCACACTGAATGAAATTTGCAGGGTCAAATGTCGCCCATAGATATGGACTGTTCACACCTTTTAAGATCTTTAAGCACCTCTCAGCAGTATCTCCGTATATATCCTTCTCATTTTCATGGAGAAGGACGATGTTTTCCGCCCCAGCCAGATCTGCCATTTTGCCTATTCTCTCTATAACCACGCTTTCATACTCATCGGCTTTCCCTTTAGGCGGATAAAAAGAAAACATCCTTATATACGGTGTATCCAGTATATGAGCTACTTCTAAACACCACTTAAATGTATCCAGATATTCATTAAAATCTACTGATATATCTACCTTTCCAATAGGAGAACCTACTGCCGATACCTTAAAGCCCCTATCATCAAGCTTCTTTTTTATATCCCTGAGCTCATCTCTGGTATAACTTAAAACTGGTTTGTCAGCAGACCTGAATTCTATATATTTTATGTTATGGGCATCCAGTACATCCATCTGCGTATTTAAATCCTTGCTGATCTCGTCAGCAAATGCAGACAATACAAATCCTGGCATAAACTCTCTCCCCCCTTTTAGCACATCATTTTAGTGGAAGTTTAACAGGTTCATGTCTTCTTGCCGATTCATATATAGCTAAGATAATTTCAAGGGGTTTTCTACCCTCTTCACCTGTAACCATTGGATCTCTATCATTTTGTATTGCATCGATCATATCCTGAATTTCTTTTTTATGAGAATTATGCCATATATCCGCCGAACTGGTACCTACGATTAACTTTTCATTCTCAACAGCCGTTTCAGGCTTTTCTTCACCGCTCTTGAGCTTCCACTCCTTGATCCTGTCATTCTCTACAATCACACTGCCCTCGGAGCCATATATATCAAGTCGCGTGCAAAAGCCCGGATACGCTGCTGTATTTCCTTCGATGACACCTATTGCTCCATTTTTAAATTTAACTGCTGCTATAGCTTCGTCTTCAACCTCTATTCTCACATGAGCCCGAGTAGCACAATAGGCATAAACCTCTTCAACAGGTCCCATAATGTACTGCAAAAGATCCACATAGTGAATCGATTGATTCATTAAAGCTCCTCCACCGTCCAATTCCCATGTACCTCTCCAGTCACCGCTGTCATAATATTCTTGACTTCTGTACCACTTGGTATGAGACCCACCGAAATTTAACTGCCCAAGTTTACCTTCTTCCACAGCTTTTTTAAGGATCACAATATCATCGTCAAAACGGTGCTGGGATATGGAACATAACTTAACACCAGCCTCGCGGCACGCCTTTATAAGCGCATCTGCTTTTTCCAGCGTCACATCTATAGGTTTTTCCACTATAACATGTTTTCCCGCTTTAGCGGCATCAATGCCAACCATCGCGTGTAACCCGCTGGGTGTTGTCACATTAACCACATCGATGTCATCCCTTTTTAAAAGTTCATGATAATCTGTATAATAGTCGCAGTTATATTGTTCAGCCAGATTCTTAGCCCTCTCTTCGATTATATCAGCTACAGCTATTAATTGTGCGTCAGGCAACTCGCTTATACATCTGGCATGGGTTTTTGATATAACTCCACAACCGACAATAGCAAAGCCTAATTTTTTCTTCACTTTTTAATCCCCCTCAATTAAAATAAAATATTGTTGTTTTATGCCCGGTTAATATATATATTCAACACAAATCAAAAAAATCCTGCATTTTTTATTAAAAATATAAAGAGCTCAAATGTTGTGTACATATGAGCCCTCAAAATCACTTTTCTTTTATTTTTTTGAACAATTCATCCTCATTTAATCTATACGATATAGTAAACAAACTATCGCTCAGGTGAACGCTCTCGACGATTACATCATCAGGAACGTTTACGTCTACCGCGGAAAAATTCCAGAATGCTTTTACGCCCTTAGCAACTAATCTATCTACTATTTCCTGAGCTCTCTCTTTAGGAATTGTCAAAATAGCTATATCTATGGGGTTCTTGCTCACAAAATCTTCTAATAAATCTACATCAAGTATTTCTACATCTCGGATCTTCAATCCAATGAGCTTTGGGTTGACATCAAATAGCGCTTTAAGCTTAAAACCCCAGCTCTGAAAGCCAGTATAATTGGCTATAGCCTGTCCTAAATTTCCGGCACCGACTATTATAGAATTATACGTTTTCTCAAGGCCCAAAATCTTCGTTATAGCATCGTACAAATCTTTAACATTATAACCGTATCCCTGTTGTCCAAAACCTCCAAAACTATTGAGATCCTGCCTTATTTGCGATGCGGTAACCCCCATCTTTTTGCTCAATTCTTGTGAAGATATCCTTGTAACACCGCTGTTCAAAAGCTCTCCCAGATATCTATGGTATCGCGGCAATCGCCGTATTATCGCCATTGAAATCTTTGTCTCTTTTGCCATATCGTCACCTCTTAATTGGATTTCTTCATCATTATATATTTTCCAGATAAATAAGTCAATATTGACTATTTACGAATCATGATTCTCACAGACAACGTATTGACAATTTATAATAATGCGCGATATAATAACATCAAGTTAAAAATATGATTTATCCTTCGGGGCAGGGTGAAATTCCCGACCGGCGGTATGCAATACGGTTGTATTGCGAGCCCGCGAGCCACCATAGGTGGTAGATCTGGTGAGAGGCCAGAGCCGACAGTAAAGTCTGGATGGAAGAAGGAACGAAGTTACAAGCGCTAAAGAACGACAGTGCCCTGAAGTATTTTTACTTCAGGGCTTTTCTAATATAAAGCTATTAAGTATATGTTTTATTTAATGCCCCGAAGAGATTATATTCGAGGGCATTTTTGTTTGTTCTTATTACAGATATAACAGGAGGTGGGATACGTTGCACAAACCTGAACAGTTTATGGAACAGGCATTAAATCTTGCTATAAAAGGCTGGGGCATGACAAATCCCAATCCACTGGTTGGTGCTGTTATAGTAAAAGATGACAAGGTCATCGGCGAAGGTTATCATCAAAAAATCGGAGGTCCCCACGCCGAAATAAATGCCATAAAAGACGCTTATCAAAAAGGCTATAATATCACAGGCAGTACATTATATGTAAACCTGGAACCCTGCAGCCATTATGGAAGGACACCGCCCTGCAGTGAAGCTATAATCAAATCAGGTATTAAAGAGGTTTATATAGGCATGAAAGACCCCAATCCAAAAGTATCCGGTCGTGGCATCAAAATGCTACAGGATGCCGGAATAAAAGTGCATGTAGGAATTCTCGAAAAAGAAGCCATCAAATTAAACGAAATTTTTATAAAGTACATTACGTCAAAGATACCTTTTGTAATAATGAAAGCCGCTATGAGCATAGACGGCAAAATCGCTACCTGTACAGGTGACTCAAAATGGATTACCTCAGAAGCATCCAGAGAATACGCTCGAAGGATAAGGGGCAGAGTAGCGTCAATAATGGTAGGAGTAAATACAGTTATAAAAGACAATCCGCACCTCAATACAAGGATAGAAGGGTTAAAAGACCCTATAAAAATAATAATCGATAGCCGGGGTAGAACGCCGCTGGATTCCAATATTTTTAAATCTGGAGCTAAGACTATTATATTTACAACAGATTTAATAGATAAAGAAAAATTAAGTGAGCTAACAAAATACGCTGACGTCATTATATTAGAATCCGAATTACCTCCAGAAAGCAAAACACCTCCTACTGTACCCCTTAAAAAAGTCATGGAAAATCTGGGCCAATTAGAAATTGACAGCGTCCTCATAGAAGGCGGTGGCACCCTGAACTGGTCAGCGCTAAAAGAGGGTATTGTGGATAAAGTGATGTTTTTTATCTCTCCAATGATAATAGGCGGTGTAGACGCAAAAACGCCGGTAGAAGGGGTCGGATTTAAAAACATAGGTGAATGTATCAGACTAAAAAATACCAGTGTAACTACAATAGACACAGACATACTGTTGGAAGGTTATCCCGAATAAATCTTATATACTTTGAAGGTTAGCAATAACATCATATATAGGGGTGATATTTTGTTCACAGGTATAATCGAAGAAATAGGTATAGTCAAAGAAATATCAGCAGGAAAAAATACAAAGATTTCAATCATATGTAGCAAGGTTTTAGATTCGACTAATATAGGTGACAGCATAGCTGTAAATGGCGTATGTTTAACCGTAACCGAAAAAATGAATGATGGTTTTACGGCTGACATAATGCCCGAAACATATAATACGACCACATTGTCGATTATAAAGAAAGGCGATCGGGTTAACCTGGAAAGAGCTCTTTCTCTAGCAGGCAGGTTGGGTGGACATATTGTCACAGGCCATGTCGACGGCATCGGTACTATCGTAAATAAGGTAAACAAAGCAAATGCCGTTATCTTCAAAATCACTTTAGAAAATCAACTGTTGAAGTACATCGCGCACAAAGGTTCTGTAGCTGTTGATGGTATAAGTTTAACCGTAGTAGAAGCTGGCACATCTTATTTCACGGTTTCTACAATCCCGCATACCTTAAAGGAAACCACCCTTTCCTTCAAGAAAATAGGCGATAAAGTAAATGTAGAAACAGATATACTGGCAAAGTACTTAGAAAGGCTTACAGGTTTTAAAGATACTTATGAAATCCTTAAAGATCATGGATATTTATCAGATTTCACAAGGGAGTGATTTATATGTTTATCTCTATAGAAGAAGCTATAGAAAAAATAAAAGATGGGCAGATGCTCATTGTAGTTGACGATGAAAACAGAGAAAACGAAGGAGATCTTTTGATGGCAGCTGAAAAAGTGACGGCAGAACACATTAATTTTATGGCTAAATACGGCCGTGGATTGATTTGCGTCCCTATGACTGCCCATAGGTTAAAAGAATTAGGCATCCCACCAATGGTAAGCTTGAATACCGATGCAAAGGAAACCGCCTTTACTGTTTCTGTGGACTACAAAGACACAACTACAGGTATCTCAGCCTACGAAAGGGCATTAACAATACAAAAATTGATTGACGACAGTTCAAAGCCCGACGATTTTGCAAGGCCCGGCCACGTATTCCCTCTTATGGCAAAGGAAGGCGGTGTCCTTGTAAGGGCTGGCCATACCGAAGCAGCAGTGGATCTGGCCCGCATGGCTGGATTAAAACCAGCAGGGGTTATATGCGAGATAATGAAAGACGATGGGAAAATGGCTCGATTACCTGATCTGATAGAATTTGCCACAAGGCATCACCTATCTATAATATCCATTGAAGATCTTATAAGATACAGACGCAAAACAGAAAATTTAGTAAAAAGGGTAGCTGAAGCCCAATTGCCTACCCGATACGGCGACTTTAAAATAATCGGTTATGAAGAAGCAATCAATGGCAAACAGCATATAGCTCTTGTAAAAGAACCTATAGGTCCTGAACCCACCCTTGTAAGGGTACACTCCGAATGCCTTACAGGAGACGTACTGGGGTCATTGAGGTGCGACTGTGGAGATCAGCTGCACAGATCCATGGAAATTATAGGACAAAACGGTGGGGTACTCCTGTATCTAAGGCAGGAAGGCAGAGGTATCGGCTTGCTCAACAAAATAAAAGCATATCACCTGCAGGATAAAGGCTGTGACACTGTAGAAGCCAATATCCGCCTGGGATTTCCTGAAGACCTGAGAGAATATGGAATAGGGGCTCAAATTCTAAAAGATCTGGGATTAAAAAAATTAAAACTTCTCACTAACAACCCAAAAAAATTATCCGGCCTCGCAGGATATGGCCTGGAAATCGTAGAAAGAGTCCCCATAGAGATTTGCCCCAACAAGCACAACGAGTATTACCTCAAAACCAAAAAGCTTAAAATGGGACATATGTTAAATTATAACTTTAAAGGAGGAGTATAAAATATGAGCAATGTGTATGAAGGAAAACTGGTAGGTAGTGGTAAAAAATTCGGCATAGTTGTAAGCAGGTTTAACGAGTTTATCACCAGTAAGTTGTTATCAGGTGCAATAGATGCATTGATAAGGCATGGGGTAAATGAATCCGACATCGAAATAGCCTGGACCCCTGGATCTTTTGAAATACCATTAATAGCAAAAAAGATGGCCGAAAGCAAAAAATATAACGCCGTTATATGCCTGGGCGCTGTCATAAGAGGAGAGACACCACATTTTGACTACGTGGCTGCAGAGGTTTCAAAGGGAATAGCAAAAATATCCCTCGATACAGGCATACCGGTAATTTTCGGTGTGTTAACCACAGATACTGTAGAGCAAGCTATTTCCAGGGCTGGTACAAAATCTGGCAACAAAGGGTTTGATGCTGCCGTAACGGCTGTAGAAATGGCTAACCTGTGTGAGTCGCTGGTAAATGGTTTTTAGTTATGTTAAAATAGCACTGGGAGGTTTTTTATGATGCTAGCTCTCAGTGCTAAAAATATTACAAAGTCCTATGGAATAAATACAGTATTAAAAGATATAAGTTTTAACGTTAATTCTGATGATAAAATAGGCGTAATCGGAGTAAATGGGGCTGGAAAATCTACGCTATTTAAAATACTGGCAGGTTTACTTTCTCCCGACAGCGGTGAGGTTAAAATATACAATCCGGATACAAAAATCGGCTATCTGGATCAAAATGGGGTCTTCGACTCGCCAAATACAATTTACCGTGAGCTTTTAAGCGTATTCGATGATCTAATACAGCTGGAAAAGGACATTCGCCAGAAAGAATATGAAATCTCTTCATGTAAAGACGACAATAGATTACAACAGTTGTTAGACGAGTACGCCACAATGAGAGATAAATTTGAAAAAGCTGGCGGATTCGAATACGAAAGCAGGATAAAGGGAGTTCTAACCGGTTTGGGCTTTGGGAAAGAAAGCTATGAAATGCCCATAAGCATCTTAAGCGGCGGAGAGAAAACTAGAATAGCTCTGGGCAAGCTATTATTAAAAAAGCCTGATATATTGCTGCTGGATGAGCCTACAAACCACCTTGATCTTAATTCCTGCGAATGGCTGGAAGATTTCTTAAAAGATTACAAAGGCTGTGTTATGATCATATCCCATGATAGGTATTTTTTAGATAAGATTACCAACCGGACCTTTTGTTTAAAAAATGGTTCTTTAATGGAATATAACGGAAATTATTCATTTTATATACAGCAAAGTATATTGCAAAAAGAAATAGCCGAAAAAAGATATAAACAGCAGCAGCGTGAAATTGCCAGAATAAAAGAAATAATAGCTGTTCAAAAGTCCCGTGGTACCGAAAAAAGCGTAAAAATGGCCGAAAGCAAGCAAAAAATGCTTGACAGGATGGAACTGGTTGAAAAACCTGAAGGTGAAGACCCTCAGCCTTACTTTTTCTTTGATATTGATAAGGAATCGTCAAATGACGTATTAAAGGTCAAAAAGCTGTCTAAATCCTTTGACCGCCAGCTATTTAAAGAAATCTCCTTTGACATTCAAAAACAGGAACGCGTAGTCATAATCGGGCCCAATGGTTCAGGTAAATCCACCATATTTAAGATATTAAATGGCATAATTTCCGCTGATAGCGGAACGATACAATACGGTAATAATGTCAGTATTGCATATTATGACCAGGAGATGGCCAATCTCAATCCAGACAAAACCGTTATAGATGAACTATGGGACGAATACCCTCGTATGACCCAGACAGAGGTTAGAAGTGTGTTGGGGTGTTTTCTATTTAGAAATGACGATGTCTTTAAGAAGATCAGGGATTTGAGTGGCGGAGAAAAAGCCCGTCTTTATATGGCCAAATTGATTCTTAAAAATGCCAACTTTCTCCTATTGGACGAGCCTACCAACCATCTCGACATAGTTTCAAAAGAAGCTCTAGAGGATGCGCTTAAGAATTACCGTGGTACTATATTGGCTATATCTCATGACAGATATTTTGTCAACAAAATAGCCACAAGGATCCTTGAATTAACTCCTGAAGGGATCGTAAATTATCTCGGCAACTACGATTATTATATTGAGAAGAAAAAGAAAAACACTTCTAATCAAGAAGTCGTAATGCCAGCAAAAACCAAAACTCAAGAAAAAAATGAGAGAAAAAAAGAAAGAGAAAAACGACAATTAATAGCCCAGCAAAAACGTCAAATAGCTGAGCTTGAACAGAGCATAGTAGACGTAGAGGAAAAAATCGCAGAATATGAACGGCTGCTCTGCGATCCCCAGATATATAAAAACGAAATAAAAATATCTGAAATAACCAGAGAATATAACTCCCTTAAAAAAAAGCTGGACGAGCTCTACGAACAATGGGCATTTTTTGCACAGTAATAACCTAATAACCTCTATCAAAATCCACCTGGTTGAGCATTGGCCGCCCCTGTATATATCTTTCAATATTCTCCACCAAAATGGAGATAGCCCTCTCATCATAACTGGGTGATAATCCGGATATATGTGGTGTTATGATGACATTTTCCATGTCCCATAAAGGGCTTTCCTGAGGCAATGGCTCTTCTTCAAACACATCCAGAGCCGCTCCTTTTAGCTTATTACTTCGTAGCGCATTGATCAATGCATTCTCATCTACTACCTTGCCTCTGCCTATATTTATAAAATAGGCGCCATCTTTCATCGCATTAAACTGCGCAGCACCTATGAGGTGGTAAGTGCTATCTGTCAGCGGAAGCGTATTTACTACAAAATCACAAAGTGGCAGCATATCATCAAGCTGGCCTTCTGAATACATCACATCCACATACTCATCAGGCCTTCCTGACTTCCTATAACCCAATACCCTCATACCCATTGCCTTACCCAGCTCAGCTGTTCTTCGGCCAATATCGCCGACACCTAATACGCCCAAGGTCTTCTTGTAAAGTTCATCGGTAGATACTTTCCCCCATAATTTTCTTGCTTGCTGATCTCTCAATAAATGCAGACCTTTCGTCAATTCCAGCATAACGCCCAAAATATACTCCGAAATCTGAATACTATGAACGCCACTGGAATTGGTAAGGATTATACCTTTATCCTTCATATAGGCTAAATCATAATTGTCTACACCTGCACTCCACACATGTACCCATTTCAGAGCGTTTCCCGCTTTTATTAAATCATTTTCCACTTCCCCTGCTATAATTTCAACGTCTTTGACTAATTTTAACGCCGATTTTAAATTATTTTCTACAATAACATCATATCCAGCAGCAGCTTCTTTTATTTTTTTCATTAATCCTTCAGATATATTTCTTTTCTTAAAAAACAATATCTTTTTCATAATAGACACCTCTTTTTGAATTCATTAAATTTTGAAAACAATCCACAATATCCACAAGTTATCCACAGCATAAATCCTTTTTTTGCACTTATCAAGATATTTATCCACAATATCCACTATAAAAGTATTCACAGATTCAAATTAGCAACAGCATTTAAATGAAGGTCAGAAACATAACCTCGCTTATACCTAAAATAAGCAGCCGATGCAATCATAGCTGCATTGTCCGTACAATAAACAGGCTTAGGTCTATATACTTTAAAGCCATATTCAGCAGCCATCTCCTCTACTCTTTTCCTCAAACCGCTATTAGATGCAACACCGCCTGCAATGGCTATCACATTTACCCCCACATCCTTGGCAGCTTCAAAAAGTTTATATGAAAGTACATCTACCACAGCTTTTTGAAAACTGGCAGCCACATCCGCCAGAGAAACATCTGGATGTTTTTTTAAATAATTTATTACAGCTGTCTTAATGCCGCTGAAGCTAAAGTCATAGTTGCCCTTTTGCATAAATGCCATAGGAAACTCTATATTGGCAGAACCCATCTTCGCCAGGTTATCAACAGCAGGACCACCCGGATAACCAAGTCCTAATACCCTTGATACCTTATCAAAAGCTTCGCCCGCGGCATCATCAGTGGTCTTGCCCATTACCTGAAATTCCGTATAATCCTTAACATGAACTATATGGCTGTGGCCTCCCGAAGCCACAAGGCATACGTAGGGCGGTTCCAGCTCTGGATTATCTAGATAATTAGCTGCTATATGGCCTTCTATATGGTTCACACCCACAAAAGGTATACCTTTAGCATAAGAAATGGCTTTGGCTTCCGACAGGCCCACAAGCAAAGAACCGATAAGGCCGGGTCCATAAGTCACTCCTATGAGGTCAATATCGTCAAAATCCATATTTGCATCTGACAATGCTTTTAATATAACGCTATCTATCACTTCTATGTGTTTCCTTGATGCTATCTCCGGCACAACCCCACCAAATTCTCTATGAATATCTATCTGAGACGATATTACGTTGGATATAACGTTTCTACCATTAATTACTACTGCTGATGCTGTTTCATCACAGGACGATTCTATTCCCAGTACAACTACATCTTTGTTACTCATATATTTCACCTCTGGTTATATTTCATTTGTTTTTACCATATGTTTACATTATATTATATGTGATTTTGCTTTTACAGTCAAATCATAAATGTGATATTATAAAAATAAAATTTTATTGAAACTTTTTATCCACAATTACGTCTAATTGGTATAAAATTTATGTAAAGGGGGATTTTATATGAAAAAGCAACTGGCTTTGCTTGTAGTATTCATCATGTTTTTTGTCGCCATGTTGCCTGTGCAGGGATTTGCTCAGTATGACAAGGCACTGGAAAACGCCATAGCAAAGGTCAAAACAGTAATTAACACTGACGGCTATGATAAGCTTAACTCCAGTATTTCTGTTTATGACGGCAAAACCACATACAACCTTAACTGGAGTGATAGCAAAGGCAAACTGGGAAACATCTCTGTAACCATTGATTCTAACAATAATATTTTAAGTTATTACAAATACAACCCTTCTGACTATCTCTCCCAGCGTAAACTGCCCAAAATAAGCAAAGACGATGCACTGGCTAACGCCAAAAAATTCATAACTAAAGTAGCACCAGATATCGCAGCAAATATATCATACCAGGAATATAAAAATGATACGTCTGTAATGGCCTTTGATTATCAATTCTTTTTCGTAAGAACAGTAAATGGTATTCCTTTTCCGTCCAACAATGTAACTATTACTGTGAACAAGAACACTGGTGAAATAGAGAATTATCAATGCAACTGGAATTTTGACTTAACTTTCCCTGATAAAAATGGTATCATGAGCCTTGAAGACGCCAAAAAAGTTTACAAAGAAAAGATAGGTCTTCAATTGACGTACAGATACACTTATATTGGCGACAAAGCAGATGTATATCTTGTCTATACCACTCCAGACTATAAAGCTATCGATGCCAAATCCGGTGAAATCATTCAGATAGGCTACTACTACACGCCTGTTGACGAAGCAGCCATGAAATATAATAAGAGTATGGGTACAGGTGGTTCCCCGGACCTTACCCCTGTGGAAAAGGATGCTGTAAAAAAATTTGCCAATATTATATCAGAACAGAAAGCCGAAGAAGTGGCAAGGGCTAATAAATTCCTCAAACTCGACAGCAACTATAAACTAAATGGTATATCTCTGTACACCGTCTGGCCAGACCAAAACAAATACACGTGGAATTTAAGTTTTTCTAAGACAGTTGATGGACAAAATTATTATACAAATGTTGGAATGGATGCTCAAACCGGCGAAATCAAAAGCTTTTATAGGTCGGTACCTTATAACGAAAAGTCACAACCCAAATACGGAAAAGACGAGTCTCTGCAAATAGCAAAAGATTTCTTAAAAGACATTCAACCAGAAAAATTCAATCAGGTAGAATACACGGAAACCGAACCACAGTTTAAACCTCTAACAACCGATCAAATGCCGAGGCAATATAGCTTTAAATTTGTGCGAAAAGTAAACAACGCATACTTCAACGATAATGGTTTTAATGTCGTTGTAGACGCTGTCAATGGAGAAATAACATCTTATGATTTTAACTGGTATGAGGGACAGTTGCCATCCACTGATAAGGTCATGTCCCCGGATAAAGCATACGAGATATTTCTTGATAAGATAGGATTGCAGTTGCAGTATATTACCACATCTCCGGTTTACGAATACATTCCAGACATGTCGACTCAGAAACCTGAAGTAAAATTAGTCTACACTAGAACGCCAGGTAAAATAGTAAATATCGATCCCATTACTGGAGACCTTCTGGGATACGATGGCAAGCCCATTAAAGTTCAGGACAAAGCCAGCTACACCGATATAAAAGGCAACTACGCTGAAAATGCCATAAAAATTCTAGCAGAATACGACATATCATTACCCGGCAGCAAATTTTTGCCCGACCAGCCCATAAAGCAAAAGGAGTTCTTATACCTTTTGAGTAGATCCATGAATTATTACATGGATTACGACTTAAACGATCCAAAATCTGTTGAAAGCATGTACAATTATTTAGCACCTAGCGGTATTATCCGAGAAGAAGAGATTTCACCTGACTCTACAATACAAAGACAGGATGCTGTAAAATACATTATCAGAGCCCTCAAATACGATAAAGTAGCAGATATAAAAGGGATATATACAATTCCGTTTAAAGACGCCGATAAAGTAAACTCAGAACTTAAAGGATACGTAGCTATCGCCTATGGTTTAAACATCGTAAAAGGCTCCAACGGCTATTTCAAGCCAAATGACGAACTGACAAGGGCCCAGGCTATTATGATCATTTATAACTATCTAAACGTGGAGTGAAATTTAAAGGAGGAGCAATATGTTGCTCCTCCTTTTACATGTACTTCCACATTATAATTGCATCTTCATTATTATCTGAATAATAGCCCTTCCGCCTTCCAAAAGGGGTAAAACCGTATTTTTCGTAAAGGTGTATTGCTACTCGATTAGAAGCCCTTACCTCTAATGTCATAGCCATGAGTTTTCTTCTTTTAGCTTCCTCTATTAGCCCTTCGATAATTTTTTTGCCTATCCCCTGGCCCCTGTAATCCCTATGCACTGCTATATTAGTAATATGAGCCTCATCTACTACCAACCACATTCCTCCGTACCCAACTACCTTCTCATCAAGTATCGCTACAATATAATAGGCACACTTATTTCTGGTTATCTCCATCTCAAAAGATTCTCTAGACCAGGGTACAGTAAATGCCTCCTTTTCAATTTCCATAACCGCATCCAGGTGTTTTTCCGTCATCTTCTCAATTCTGATATTACTTTCATTCCCTGACCTACATTCCATCTTTATTCTCCTTAACCCTCTCCGCATAGGATTTCTTTAAATATATAGGAACAACACTTAGACTACTTGAGGACGTTCCTTCCTTCGCCCTTTTAGCAGCTAAATGCGCTATAGAACTAGCTCTTGGCATTATGGCATTAACTGGTGCAAGCAATGCCTTTTCCGCCAACGTTTCTATTAATATATCTTTATATAAAAATACGCCATCACCAGAAAAAATGATACTCTCGCGATATTCTTTGAGCTCAGATAACAGTTCATCAATGTCAATTGCCCTATAATCGGTAAGCCTCTTTAAAGCATTTTTTTCGAACCTGTACAAGGCGTTATTTACCTGATGCTCTCTGGCATCAAGGATAGGACATATTATGCTATCCACAAAAGGGGTATTTTGTGCCAATCCGTCTAATGTGGATATGCCGATAAGAGGTTTTTTTAGAGATATAGCCATGCCTTTTGCTGTTGCAACTCCTATCCTTACCCCTGTAAAAGAGCCAGGGCCAATGGAAACCCCTATGACGTCAATATCTTCAGGCTTCAAAGATGCCATATCAAATATTTTGGATATAATAGGCATTAATACTTTGGAGTGTGTCTTAATATTGCTAACAGAACACTCTGCTATTACTTTATCTTCTTCTGTCAATGCTACAGAAGCCAGCGCCGTAGCCGTATCAATTGCTAAGACCTTCATCTATGCAATCCATCCCTTCTATTATACGCAGCAATTTATCATCGGGCCCCATAAGCTCTATGATTCTTTCATCATCTTTTAAATATCTTATATCGATCCATATAGCCTCTTCAGGAATCATGTTTTCAATTAAATCAGCCCATTCTATAACGCACACTCCATCGCCATACAGATATTCATCAAAACCTATTTCCATCATCTCATCAGGGCTTAAAATCCTGTACACATCAAAATGATAAAGAGGGAACTGGCCACTGTACTCATTTACAATAGTAAAAGTTGGGCTTGTCACGTCCTCTTTTATACCTAAACCTCTGGCTATTCCTTTTACCATCGACGTCTTGCCAGCACCCAGTTCTCCCGTAAGGCAAACCACATCGCCTTTCCCCAAGGCCTTACCTAACTTATAACCAAATGTATATGTATCTTCGTATTTCTTGCTTATATAGTGTAATTTCAATCCAAAACACCTCAAAAATAATTTTATCCCAATTCACAAATAAATACAAGAAAAAAGCGGCATACAGCCGCTTTATCTTTAAATAGCATCATCTCCTGTTTCACCTGTTCTGATCCTTATAGCCTGTTCCACAGGATATATGAATATCTTCCCATCTCCTACGCTGCCGGTCCTTGAAATCCTGGATATGATCTGGACGACGTCGTCCACTTTGGCATCCTTTACAACTATCTCCAGCTTTACCTTTGGAAGTAGATTTATAACCAGCTGTGTTCCCCTGTATACTTCCGTAAACCCTTTTTGGAGACCACATCCAGCTACATTGGATACCGTCATACCCCTAATTCCGTACTCCCTCAAAGCCTCTTTTATATCATTTAGTTTACTCGGGCGTATTATCGCTTCAATCTTCTTCAGAGCTTATCCCTGGTTCAAAATAGTCAATGACCTCCCCTTCTTAACCAGGGTTCCCTCCTTTCGATAAAAATTACCCTCTCGGGTACATGAATGACAGGAAGGCCAGCTGTCCTTTTTAAATACATATATTCTACATAGAGGAAAAAAATCCTGCAAATTTTAATCGTGGAGGATAGGAGATACCTTTTTATATAACACTAATGTAATAAACGAAACAACAGTTCCCTTTAAAATATTAAATGGCAATATACTTAAAACTACCAGTGACTTTAAATCAACAATATGTTTATTTACCTTTGTTCCCATGCCTATAATCGCTTTCAGTGGGAATCCTAACGCCTTCTGATACAGCGGCAGCAGCACATAGTAATTCATCAGGCTTCCAACTATAGCCATGGTCACTGTGGCTAAGACCATACCTGTGAGAGCACCCGCCAAGGTCCTTTTATATCTGTACATATAACCTGCTACCAGCATAAACGAGCTTCCAATCACAAAATCAGCAAATTCCCCAATACCCAGAGTCGCGCCTTTTAATATTAAGTGCAGTATATCTTTCATCAGCAGAATTATCACACCCGTCCACGGTCCCATAGCATAAGTCCCTATAAGCACGGGTACATTGCTTATATCTATTTTTAGAAACTCCGGGAAAAATGGCAGCGCAATTTCTAAATACATAAGTAAAAATGCTATAACCGATAATACCGATACCCTCGTTAAAAAAAGTGTCTTTTTCCTGACCATTGTCACATCACCCATAATAACACCTCCAAGAATTAAAGCCCTGGATATCTCCAGGGCTTTGTTTTTCACTATCGCATATCGCTTATGCAAAATCTTCCTTCTCCCATCCAGACTTTACTGTCGGCTCTGGCCTCTCACCAGATCTACCACCTATGGTGGCTCGCGGGCTCGCAATACAACCGTATTGCATACCGCCGGTCGGGAATTTCACCCTGCCCTGAAGGACAACTTGCGAGTTGTATTAACTTTCTAATAAATAATACCACACCATCTAGTTAGTGTCAAGAACCAAAAGAAACCGTTCGTGATTATTTTGTGATGGAAGAAAAGAGGGCCTCAGAAAGGAAATATCCTCATATTATTCATCGTCACGAGCTAGGAGCTGGTTTATAGGCCCCTTATCTATATTTTCAGGTGCCATGAACTCTTGAATATTAGCAATTTTCGCTTTAACTTTAATACTCTCGTTTTCTGCATCATCTCTTAAATATCTTGCCAGCAATGCCGCACAAACACCCACATCATCTATATTGCTATTTTCTTCTAGCTGCACAAATAAATTATCGTTTTGCAGCAATCCTTGAGATTTTGCTTCCTCTAAGCATCGATTATAAAATTTTACCAGCGTCGCCCCTGCATGACGATACATGCCTGTCATAGACATTTCTCCGGCAAGATTTCTTATCTCTTTAAGTAACTCCACTAACTTTCTTTTTTCCATAATATTACCTCCTCGTATAATATGATTTGTAATCAACCAAAAAGGTCGACCTTTAACAAGATTAATAAAGATCTTTGATATTTAAATATTGTTTCTTTAAATTTCACCATGATTAAATCTATCAAGTGCCACTTGATACTTATGCATACATCGCATAGCTACTACCCATGTTTGGGAAGATGGGTTGTCAAGCCCGAACGCAGTGAGTTCATTTTAGGCTTGACTACTCATCGACCAAACATATAATCCTCTCTGCGATGTATGCTCGATTGCTGCATTTTGTATTGTAGTACACGTATTCCCTCTTTCTTCTTCAGGTTGTCTCTGTTAAACTATCTCTAGGA
>NZ_FQVH01000004.1 GCF_900129075.1 Caldanaerobius fijiensis DSM 17918 | reverse complement strand
ATCCCTGATTAAATATTTTAACCAATTTAATTCATTTTAATGCATAAAATGTAGAAAAAAGGTTATACTAAGAAATGGGTTAAATAAAATGTTAATTGATTCTTATCAAGAAAGAGCATGAAATTAATCTAAATACACAAAATATTTTTCACTCCCACTCAATAAGATGAAAAAAGATGGGCTCATCGATTATGACGCCCATTCTATTACTATCTGTGATTTTGATATTATTCGCAAACCCTGAGCAATGAATAGGGAACCCGTATTGAGTTCCCTTTAATCTATTATTATTATCAGCAATTAAACGCCTTTCATAATTATTGCAGGTCCGTAATAATTATCTGCAGCAATCCCTATCTTCTGCACCCGCCATTCAATTAATTCCTGTCTGACACAATCTTCTACTAAATCTATGGCTTCTTTTTCTGAATCAGAAACAACTATGTACTTAATTGGCGACTCTGGAACTTTCTCTTCCACCTGATATATGTATAATCTGGGATTTACATATTTTTTAGTACCTATTATTCTCTCTATATTCTTTTCAAATGCTGTCAGGCTATCATCTATCAAAACATGTCCGTAATAGTGGTTAATTTCTTTAGTTTCTCCATCTGAATATTTTATTGTGGTAATGCAAGAAGGACCGTCCGTAATAAACTCATAACCTGGCTCATATATAAAAGACTTAAACCCAAAATCCTCAATTAAGTCATTTAACTGATTTACTTTTTTCCCTGATATCTTCCAATGATGCTCTCCGCTCTTATATACAAACATTTCTCCACTATAATTTACATTACCCTCATTATCCACTGTTACACTATAAACAGGGCAAGTCCCAAAACACATTGTTCTTTGCAATTTTATGTATTCAAACATGATAATCCCCCGATTTACCGTATATAGTATTAAAATATAGTACAAAACGGAATTGTATCTTATTTCATTGATAACCCTTTGTCTATAGCCTCCTGAATTATATTGTGACAGCATTTCCCTAAGGGGTTATTCTTTTCACATTGGCTGTTTTTCATCGCCCCTGTGATTTCTATAATATCTTTAACTGTTTTTGCACCATGTTTTATTACAGCATCTATTACCTGTTCCTCTGTAACCTTGCTGCAGTAGCAGGCATATTTAGGATTGGCATCTTTTTTAAACCATATTGGCACTTTTACTTGCTGCTTATCAAACTTAACACCTGATTCTGGATTATAATATACAACATCACATCCTTCGTTCATGCATATATAATAATCAATATCTCCTACCGATTTTGTAAGGGCATCAACTACCAAATGCTTTACTGTAATATTTTTTACTTTGATTCCTGATGTTTTACATAAAGGACATATATCGTTATTTTCTATTTTATGAGATGGCTCTTTTCCACCACAGCAACAGCAGTTATTTATTTTTTCATTTGTCATTTCATCCTTACCTTCCTTTATTTTTATATTTTAATAGAACTTATCTTATAATAAAAGTACTTTTCTGTTTTAAGATTTTTTGTTCATATCATTTTAATTATATACCCTCATTCTTGTATCAAGAAATATAAAATCTCAGAACTTTATTTTCTTTTCTTCTTTACCCTTTATAAAAGGACTTTTCTATTTTTTTACTATTATGCCTTGAACTATCTAACACAACTTTTTTACCTATTTAACACAACTTTATTATTTTTAACACAAGTTTTTTATCTCTGACACAACTTTTTTTATTTTATCCCTTATCCCTTTACCCTTTTTAGAATAAACCTTAATCCTAACTATGTATACACATAAAAAACTCATGTCAAACCTCCACCCCCCTCAATCCCTTGCCCCATCTATCCTTAACCCTATTTCGCTAATTATTTCCAGATAAAAAAGTCATGTCAAAAATCACCCTATTTCCATATCTTTATCACCTAATATTTTCCTATTTTTCCTTCCATTTTAGATAAAAAAGTCGTGTCAGGAATAGAGAAAAACAGGGATAAGGTTCAAGGGAAAAGGGGAAAGTTTTAATCAATATCTTTTATCAATACTCCCTTCAAATGCTTTAAAATCAATATGTTCACCCTTATCCCTTATACCTTAACCCTACTCATCCTAAAACAAAAATCATGGCTCCAATAAGGTTTTCTACCCTATTTTCACCATGATTCTTAACACAACTTTTTTATTTTTAACACGACTTTTTTATTCGTGACACGAGTTTTTTTGGGTTATACAGATGTCACAATTCATCTATTATGCATATTATAAAATACAAAATAGTTTTTGAAAGGTGGGAATTAGAATGCCTAAAGTCTACGATGTTAAACAAGCATTAGAGGTAGCTTATAAAACAGGTCAACAAGTAACAATCGAATTATATAGTGGCAAAATATTAGAAGGAGTAATTGTCGAAGCATTATGGGACACATCATTCCGTGTATGGTTGGAACCAGCTGAACCCGTTGAACCAGGAGAAGATATTGACAAAGCTATTGTTGCAATTCACGCTGTAAAGTCAGTTGAGTTTGGGCCAACAGAAGAAGATTAAGATTCTAAAACCATAATTTAGCAAGGAAGGAGGTTTAAAATATGTGTCAATATAAATATGAAGGTATTATAAAAGCATTAAAATATGCTGAGTTTACAGGTCAATCAGTTAATGTAGGTTTAAATAGAGACGATGAAGCAATAAATATTGAAGGAATTATAAAAAAAGTAGATGATTATGACTTCACGATAATATTGGAAGAAACTGGTGAAAAAGAAGAAATTCCAGTATCAGAAGTTGAATATGTTGAATACTCTTAAGCAATTGCTAACTTAAAAAACCCTTTCTATTTCTGTTCCCTCAAACCCGCATAAATAGTTGTTCCGAATGGGCAGAGTCATTGTTCAAAGAAAAAAGGGATAAGTGGCTTAAAATCAATATTCTTGAGACTTACCACTTATCCCCTTGTTACTCCGTGTGGACTTGATCCTTAATCCTTTTCCCTAATTACCCCTCAAACGGAACCCCTTTTTTCGCATGCGGAAAAGATTTAAATGAAAAATACAACAACTTTTGTTAACACATCAAAATTTTATTCTACCGTAACACTCTTAGCTAAATTACGTGGCTTATCAACATCGCAGCCCCTGGCTACAGCCATGTAATATGCCAAAAGCTGCAGCGGTATTACCGCTAAGACCGGTGCCACTTCTTCTGCACAATCAGGAATGTAGATTACATCATCAACTGCTTTTTCTATTTCTCTCATGCTCTCAAGCGCTACAGCGATTACATGAGCACCTCTGGTGGTAACTTCTTTTATATTGCTCAACATCTTATCATAAAGGTGTTTCTGTGTTACCAATGCTATAACCAGCGTTCCATTTTCTATTAGTGCCAGAGTGCCGTGTTTCAATTCACCAGCGGCGTAAGCCTCTGAATGGATATACGATATTTCCTTGAGTTTTAACGACCCTTCCATCGAAACAGAGTAGTCTAAACCTCTTCCCAGGAAAAACACATCTTTTGCCGTATAATTATTATCAGCCAGTTTCTGCACCGTATCTTGATTATCTAATATCTTTTGGATTTTTTCGGATAATTGACGCAACTCTGATTTTAACATCTCTGCATAATCTTCTGTTATAGTTCCTCTTTCCAATCCCAGCTTTATGGCAAGGAGGTACATCGAAACCAGCTGAGTAGTATATGCTTTTGTAGATGCTACAGCAATTTCAGGACCGGCCCAGGTATAAAGCACATCGTCAGCCTCTCTGGCTACCGAACTGCCTACAACGTTAGTTACGGCCAATATCCTGGAGCCCTTTTTCTTAGCCTCTCTCATAGCTGCTAATGTATCAGCTGTTTCACCTGACTGGCTGATCACTATTGTCAAACTATGCTCATCAACAAGGGGGTCTCTATATCTAAACTCTGAAGCAATATCAGCCTCAACAGGAATCTTGGCTAATCTCTCTATAAGATTTTTGCCAACCAATCCTGCATGATATGCTGTACCACAAGCTACAATAAAAATTTTATTGATTTTGTTTATGTCATCTGCAGATAATTTTATATCATCAAGTTTTACATCACTGCCATCGGGTAATCGACCAGCAAGTGTATCCCTTACAGCCTTAGGCTGTTCATTTATCTCTTTAAGCATAAAATGCTGGTATCCGCCCTTTTCAGCAGCCTCAACATCCCATTTAACTTCAAAAACCTCTTTCTTAATCTCTTTCCCCAAGCTATCCAAAACTGTGACTTTATCTCGTGTTAAAACCGCGATTTCGCCATCTTCCAGTATATAGACATTTCTAGTGTGCTTTAATATAGCAGGAATATCTGATGCTAGATAATTGCCGTCTTCCCCAAGTCCTACTATAAGAGGGCTATCCCGTCTTACCGCAATGACTTTATCAGGTTCATAAGTAGAAAGTATAGCAAGTGCATAAGAACCTTCCAATCTGCTAACAGCATTTATAACAGCATCTAAAATATCACCTTTATAAAAATAATCTATTAACTGTGCAATAACTTCTGTGTCAGTATCTGACACAAATTTATAACCTTCTTGCTGAAGTCTCTCTTTTAAGTACATATAATTTTCAATTATTCCATTATGGACCACTGCAATAGTACCCTTTGAATTTACATGAGGATGAGCATTTATATCAGAAGGCTCGCCATGGGTTGCCCACCGGGTATGCCCTATGCCCACAGAGCCTGCAACGCATTCCCTTTTTATCAAATCTTCTAAAGCCGTCAACCTGCCTTTGGTCTTGCGAATTTGTAACTTGCCGTCCTCGTACAAGGCTACTCCAGCCGAATCATATCCGCGATACTCCAGTCTCTTCAATCCTTCCAACAATATCGGCGTCGCCTGTCCATCGCCGATATAGCCAACTATTCCGCACATCTGCAATCTCCTCCCGTAATTTATCACCACTCGACCTGGTTTAGGCCGCAATTACTTGCGGTTTTGTCAGGTCTCTAACGGCCGTGGTCAAACCGCAGGGCACCCGCCGAATGCTCGATAAACCCTGTCCTCGTCAACCTGATATCTATATCAGGTCCAGGCGCTTTTTATAATACATTTTTGACAATCTAAAGTTCACTATATCATTACTCTCCCAGGCATTCCCCCTTTCAAATTTAACTGAGACGCTGTTCTATAAACGATGCCAATTTTTTAGCTTCGGCTTTTAAAACGTCCAGATCTTTTCCCTCCAGCATAACCCTTATCAGCGGTTCTGTACCCGAAGGTCTAATCAATACCCTACCTTCTCCATTTAACATCTCTTCAAGATTTTTTATCTTCTCGATTATTTCTATATCCTCTGCATATACATGCTTTTTGTCATTATCCACTCTAGCATTTACAATAACCTGTGGGTAAACCTTCATAGCATCCGCCAATAAAGATAGAGGTTGCTTCTTTTCAACCATTACCGATAGCAGGTTTAATGCAGTAATAAGACCATCACCGGTGGTATTGTGCTCTAAAAAAATTAGATGACCGGACTGTTCTCCGCCAATGATGTAATTGTTTTTCAACATCTCCTCTAGCACGTACCTATCCCCTACTTTTGTCTTTACCACATTGATGCCATGATTTTTAAGCGCAATATCTAGCCCCATATTACTCATAACTGTAGCTACTACTGTATTATTTTTCAAAGTACCTTTTTCTTTCATTGATAAAGCACATATAACCATAATCCTATCGCCATCTATCACTTCTCCTCTTTCATCTACTGCAATTAACCTATCTGCATCGCCATCAAACGCCAACCCTATGTCTGCCCCTATCTCCAACACATAGTCTCTCAACCTATGAATATGTGTGGAGCCACACTCCAGATTTATGTTCGTGCCATCAGGATGATTGTTAATAGCAAACACCTGCGCACCCAAATCTTTCAAAAGTTGCGGTGCGATCTTATAATTAGAACCATTAGCGCAATCAACTGCCACTTTTAAATTGTCTAATCGAATATTGAATATGTTCTTTAAATAGTTTATATAGACATCTCCTGCATCATCTATAACAATCTTATGCCCAATATCCTTCCCTATAGGTCTTGGTAAAATACTTAGTGCGTTTTGATCCATTACGATTCTCTCAATTTGATCTTCTAATTCATCGGATAACTTATAACCATCTTTGTTAAAAAATTTTATCCCGTTGTATTCCACAGGGTTGTGAGATGCTGATATCATGACACCTGCATCTGCTCCGTAATATCTGGTTAGAATTGCTACAGCCGGCGTAGATACAACACCGACGCATAGAGCCTGCGCTCCCACAGATAATAAGCCTGCTATCAACGCGCTTTCTAACAAATCACCTGAAATCCTTGTATCTTTTGCCACCACAATGCGCGGTTTTTTCATCCCTTCTGTGAGAACAGCAGCTCCTGCCCGTCCCAGTTTATACGCCAGCTCTGGCGTAAGATCTTGGTTTGCAATTCCCCTTACGCCATCTGTTCCAAACATCCTAGCCATTACAAATACACCTCATTTCCTTTGCTTAAACAATCTGCTATCTATTATATTATTTTATTGTTATTTTGTAAACCAAAAGAGGGATAAATAAGCAGAATGCATGTTAATTCAGGCTGTCATCCATTATTTTGTAGAGTATATCAGCAACCCCATCTTCTGTATTGTTTTTAGTGACATATTTAGAGCAAGATTTTAGAACATCATCAGCGTTACCCATAGCCACACCAAACCCTGCGTTACAAATCATTTCTCTATCATTATCTTGATCGCCTATAGCTACTACATCTGCTAAATCTATTTTTAATATCTGACACAATTTAATAAGTGTGCTTCCTTTAGTCACTCCTTTAGGTAATAGTTCTATGAATAATTTATCAGATTGTACCCATGTAAAATTATCCGTATATTTTTCAATATTTCGAACTAATCTTTTGGATATTTCTGCATCTCCTAAGAATAATATTTTCATTATATTTTTCATATTTTGTATATTTTCAACTTCAGTGCAGTAAACGTGATCAATATCCATAAAGCGATGTACAAGCTCAGTAATTTTTTTTACAAATATGCCATCAATTCCAAACGCTAACATATCTACAGAATTATTCTCTAACCATGTATTTGTTGCGATTTTGTATACATCATCGGGTAAAAATTCGCTATATAATATTCGCTTTGTTTTTGGATGATATATCATACAACCATTAAATAGTATCACAGGCACATCGATATCAAGCTCCTCAATAAAAGGCTTTGCCGAATTAATACCACGGCCAGTAGCAATGGTAAAAATCCCACCACTATTTCTAAATTTTTCTATAGCTCTTTTCGTAGCAGGTGTAATAACTCTCATATCATTTATAAGTGTTCCATCAATGTCAGCTATAACCATTTTATATTTCATCCGAAATTCACCTCTCGTAAATTATACCATAGGAATACTGTAAGCTAAATAGGTTATATTAAATATGAAAGGGAGGTATGAATATGTCAAAAGTAATAGGTGTTTTTAATACAAGAGAACAAGCTGAAAAAGCCATAGTTACTATGAGACAACAAGGTTTTAAAGATAACGAAATTTCTATTGTATCTAAAAAAGAAAACATTGAAAACAACAACAACGAAGGTATTCGCTTTGATTCAATCGCAGATGGTACTACCACAGGTGGTATCCTTGGAGGAGTTGCAGGACTGTTAGCCAGTGCTGGTGCTTTGGCTATCCCGGGTATTGGACCTATAGTAGCTGCAGGACCTATTGCAGCTATGTTAACAGGGGCAGTAGGAGGAGGTATTGCCGGCGGATTAATTGACATGGGCATTCCTGCTGCTGAAAGTCGCAGGTACGAGGAAGAAGTTAAAAAGGGCGGTATTTTAGTAGTAGCTCAGTCGGACAAAAATAAAGTAAACGATGCAGCTAGTATTATGAGGGCTAATGGTGCTTATGATGTTAAAACAGAATAACAGAGGAATTAATTTTCCTCTGTTATTGTACACTCATAGCGCCGCGTTCTAATGCCTCTATATTTTGTGGTATATATTTAGCTTTTGACCCCTCCATAATCTTGTTAAGCGCCTCATATGCGCTTTTAAAATCAACAATATTTGTCCTTTTTATAAAAGCACCGAGGGCTACCATGTTAGCTACCCTGAGATTTCCCAGCTCATTTGCTATATCATTAGCTTTAACATATACCACATCTATATCAGCTCTATCTGGTTTTATATCTATAAGGCTGGAATTAACGATCAACAAACCACCTTTTACTAAAGTCCGCTGAAATTTTTCTAGTGAGGGACGATTCATGACTATGACTGCTGTTGCTTCTGTGACTAAAGGCGAACCAGGATCGCCATCTGTCACAACCACATGGCAATTAGCTGTACCTCCCCTTTGTTCAGGACCATAGGAAGGTAACCACGAAACATTTTTGTTTTCAATCATTCCAGCATACGCCAAAAGCTGCCCCATAGACATTATTCCCTGTCCACCAAAACCTGCCATAATCACTCTCTGTTCCACTATTTGTCCACCTCCGGTGATTTAAATACTTTTAAGGGATAAACTGGTATCAAATTATCATTCAACCATTTTATAGATTCCACCGGAGTTAACCCCCAATTGGTTGGGCATGTTGATAAAACCTCCACAAGAGAAAACCCTGTCCCCTTTATCTGATTTTCAAAAGCTTCTTTAATGACTTTTTTTGCATTTCTGATATGCTTTATATCGTGTACAGATACCCTTGCCACATACTTTGCACCATCAAGAGTTGAAAGCATCTCACTTATTCTTATGGGATAACCATTCATTTCAACATTCCTGCCAAACGGTGTTGTAAGAGTTTTCTGCCCTAATATAGTTGTAGGTGCCATCTGACCACCGGTCATACCATATACAGCATTATTGACGTAAATAACTGTAATCTTTTCTCCTCTCGCTGCAGCGTGAACTATTTCTGCTGTACCTATTGCCGCTAGATCTCCATCCCCTTGATATGTAAACACAACACTATCAGGGACCACCCTCTTTATACCTGTAGCTACAGAGGGAGCTCTGCCATGAGATGCCTCCTGAAAATCGCAGTTTATATAATCGGATATGAAAACCGAGCAGCCAACGGATGCAACACCGATAGTTTTTTTCTGTATTCCCAGTTCATCTATTACTTCACATATCAATCTATGTATTATTCCATGGGTACAACCTGGACAATAGTGCATGGGTTTATCCGTCATACTTTTGGGCTTTTGAAATACGATCGCCATATTTAATACCTCCCCAAAATTGACTTTACTTTATTGACGATTTCTGCAGGCTCTATCACCACTCCACCAGGCCTACCCAAAAAGTGAACAGGTATCCTGCCGTTAGACGCCAACAAGACATCCTCGTACATCTGTTCTAAGCTCATTTCTACAGTAAGTAAAGCCTTTACGTCTAAATTATCAAAAGCCTTATAGGGAAAAGGCCATAGGGTAATGGGCCTTATAAGTCCTACTCTTAACCCTTCTTTAGAAGCCATTGAAATCGCCGTTTTTGCTATTCGAGATGTAATTCCATAAGCTACTATTACTATTTCTGCTCCCTCAATATTAAATTCTTCATACATAACCTCATTTTGCTTAATTCTATCATATTTTTCTTTTAAGCGGTAATTATGTTGTTCTAGAGCTTCAGGCTCTATATAAAGAGATGTTATAAGGTTAGGCTTTTCCCTATCCCTCATGCCGGTGGTAGCCCAGTCTTTTTGTTTAACAGGCAATTCTTCTGATAATTTTTCTTTAAATTCTACAGGTTCCATCATCTGTCCTAAAATTCCGTCCATAAGCACCATTACAGGATTTCTATATTTATCTGCCAGGTCAAATGCTTTATCCATCATATCTGCTATTTCTTGTACAGATGCAGGCGCTAATACAATCAAGTGATAATCACCATGTCCGCCACCCTTAGTTGCTTGAAGGTAGTCCGATTGGGCAGCCGTTATATTTCCTAAACCCGGACCACCTCTCATAACATTTACTATAACACAAGGTATCTCAGCACCCGCTATGTATGATATACCTTCCTGCATCAAACTTATTCCTGGACTGCTGGACGATATCATAACGCGTCCTCCAGCGCCACCGGCCCCATATACCATATTAATGGCAGAGACTTCACTTTCCGCCTGTAAAAACACACCTCCAACTTCTGGAAGTCTCTTTGCCATATATGCCGTTACCTCATTTTGCGGTGTTATGGGATAGCCAAAATAATATCTACAGCCGCTCATTACAGCCGCTTCAGCCATAGCTTCATTACCCTTCATCAAAATTTTCACAATATCACCTCCAAGTTATATCCTCTCTACTTCAATAACACAGTCAGGGCAGATCATTGCACAAAAAGCACATGCAATACATTTGTGCATATCTTCCTCAGCTATAGTTGAAGGGTGATAACCTTTTACATTTAAACTATCAGACATTTTAACAATTCTCACAGGACATACTGTTGTACACAGCTCGCAGCCTTTGCACAAATCCTGTTTAAACGATACCTTTCCTCTCATTTGATCGCCTCCATTAGCAAATGACTATTTATATTTTTAATATAAAACACCTCGCCAGCTACGTCTTTTATGCCTTCCAGTATTTCTTTTTTGCCCACCGTATACTTAATCGGTAAACCGCAGAGTTTAGAAAGTTCGCGACATAGTTCATTACCTTTTTTTATATCCTGTACAGTAGTTTCATGTAACAAATGGGTATTATTTAGCAAATGTGTAACTTTAAGCCTCGATGCCCTTTCAATGCTTACAAGGTAATTATATGCCTTTTCTGCAGTGGCGGTCATAGGTCTATTGGCATTTATAACATACCACATCTCGTAATTCATTTTTGAAAGATAATTATAAAAATAACCTAAGGCTAACGCACCTACGTCGTCACCGCCTACATCAAAAACCGTCGGCTTATAATCCTGCAATGCACCAAATATCCGTGGCGAAAGCGCAGGCATATCTAGAGTTCTATAGTGTTCTTCAGTACTTATAATATTTATACCCATTTCTTTATATTGTTCAGTAAAATTCCTTGACCTAAAATACGGATTTATGAAATCTAAGTCAACAAGATTTATAGGGCCTTTTCCTTCATCAAGGAGTTTAATAGCTAGATTCAACGCAATTTCCGTTTTACCAGAACCATAATGCCCCACTATTATGTATAGCTCTTTCATTGTTGTCACCTCATTTAGTACCTACTATAAATACCAGCTACTAATATAATACACCTCTTTTATTTGGTTTGCAAGCAAATAAAAAAAGGTCGAATTCAAACGACCTCATTGAACATTTACTTCTACATGAGATGGTTCAACGTTCAATACTTCTATCCCCTGTGGCACTTCAACCTTTACGGGCACCATATGTTTTCCAGAAAGAAGACCCGTGATATCTACATAAGCAGTTATGTCTGAATCTACAAGGTTATTTATATCGCTTTCGATACCTCGTAAAGTCAGCCTTACTTCTTGGGTTGCAACAGTACCTCTTGCGTCATCAGAACTCCTCACAACTATACCCTTCTTTACATAATTCTTTTTTACCAGCCTTTGAATATTAAGATTTACACTAACTTTATTGCCTTCATTGACGAGGATTACACCTTCTGGTACATCTAATTTTGCCTCTACTTTTGTACTCTTCACATATTTTGATAAATCCAGAGGTATAGTATTTAAATTATTGACTCTGTCTAATATGTCATCTCTAGCTGCAATTGTTATATAAGGTGGATCAACACCGTAGTCTACCAACTTTAGATCATCGGGCAATTTACCTTCAAAATTCACATTTACTTGGACGTCTTTTTTTCTATATATAGGAACTGATACATCAACAGTCTTAGGATTGTATTCCACATATTTGACCTCTTTGCCATCCTTATCTATCAAAAATATAGGCAAAGATACATTAAGCGTATCTTTTCTATTACTTATATTTACTTGCGCTGTAGCACTCTCTATATTCTTTATAATGCTTTCAGGACCTTTTACAAACACCTCATCAGGTCTTACAATGGGATCCGTGTTTATATACCCCTGTTTAGGTGTTCCTGTTATCCGTATACGCATTTTTATTTGCTGTTTTACCAATGCGTCAAGATATATCTTCATAGAATTAGGGCTGACGCTTACAACCTGGATATTCCCGGGCAATCCAAAAACATCTACAGGAAGATTATTCCATCCTTTTTGCTTAAAATTGCTTAAATCAACCTGAGCTATAATGCCTGAGGGATTTAACGATATTATATCATTTCTTCTACCCTTAACTTTTATATTAACTCTTTCATCTTTTTTATCTAATATCACTAAACCTGCTTGTTGAATCACACTCTCATTTTTAAAGCTAACGGGAATATTATTTACGTCATAGGTAATGATGGGATTTTCTGTACTTGTAACATAAAGCCACAAAAAAAACGCAATAATAATCGAGAATATTTTCCATCCCAGATCTTTACTCATGCTTGTTCACCCACTTAAACCAATTACTCGCCTTGAAATCTATCTGTTTTCTCTTTAACTGGCTCAATAAAACCTCTTTTAGCGTTTTAATATCAAGATACCTGGAAATTTTGCCGTTTTGTGCTATTGAAATGGTACCAGTTTCTTCTGACACGATAACACATATAGCATCAGATATCTCAGTAATACCTATCCCGGCCCTATGCCTCGTTCCCAAATCTTTGCTTATATCATTGTTTTGTGATAAAGGTAAAAAACATCCTGCAGCCATTATTTTGTTTCCTCTTATCAAAACAGCTCCATCATGTAAAGGCGTATTAGGTATAAAGATATTTATAAGCAATTCACCGGAAATAAGCGACTCCATCTTGGTACCAGTATTTATTATATCATTTAATCCTGTTTCTCTTTCAATAACAATAAGCGCACCTATGCTGGACTTTGACAGATACTTTACAGCCTTTACAATCTCTTCCACAACTTCTGCGCTGCTTTCCTGTTCAGTAGAAAATATAAATTTCGTAAAAACCTTATTTCTACCTAGTGATTCTAATGCATTTCTGAGCTCGGGTTGAAATACAATCAGCAAAGCTATTACTCCAACCGTCATGGCATTTCTCAATATCCAATTAATGGTTCGAAGCTGTAATATTTCACTGAGCTTTGTTGCGACTAATAAAATAAAAAGGCCTTTTAATAATTGTTCTGCTCTCGTTCGCCTTATAACCTGAAATATCTTATATAAGATATAAGCGATAATTGCTATGTCAACAAAATCACTGAAACGCATTGCCTTTACAAGGTTAACTAATTCATTCATCCCATCACTCCTATGCTATGCAGCTTTCTACATGTTCATATATTAATTATACAACAAATTTACCTTAAAATTAAATACCTGGTATTAATTTTTGAGTTAAAGATTAAATAAAAAATTAAAAAATAATAAAAAGGACCCTGACAGTCCTTTAATCGACAACTTCCAGAAAAATATTGCTTTTTTCTATCTGTTTTTTTAATGGGTTTATAACATCCCCATATCTTATCACTTCAAAAGCTGATCTCAATGATTTACCCACTATTATCTCAGTGATATTATTTTCTTTTGCGAACTGTGCTAATGTCTCATATATCTTTTTCCCTGTAAGTATAGTAACAGTTCCACCCATTTTTTGCGCAATATCAAATAAATCTAACAGTATCTTATGCTCTCTTATGTCCTTAGATATATCTTCAGATTTGTTGACATATACTACACAAAATTCCCCTTTTGTTTCGTTTGCCCTCTGTGCTCCTCGTTCTATAAGCCTTATGCAACTTCTCTGAGGGGTTATGCAAACCATTATCCTGCTTCGAGTGCCAGGATCAAAATTTTTTATCATCCACTATCTCCTTCCCATAATGGCCCAATTAACTCCCAATTATATTATATAATGAACTCTGTTATAAAGTCAAATTCAGGATTTAAAACTGAACTTTGATTTCTTTTCTGCACCTCGAACATTTTTTGTCCTGGCCCACTCCTACTATATCCACATATATGTCTCTTTTTATAAGAAGATTGCCACAATTGGGACAATAAGTATTGTTATCTGTCCCACCGACATTACCGATATACACATAATTAAGATATTTTTTACCAATTTTATATGCATTTATCAAGGTATTAATCTCCGTTGGTGGATTCTCCATTTTATAATTGGGGAAATACCTGGTAAAATGCAACGGAATATCTTTATCTATACTAGCTACCCATTTTACCAGTTCTTCTATCTCTCCAAGATTATCATTTTCACCTGTTACGATAAGTGTCGTCAATTCCACATGACACAGACGGGATGCTATTTCCACAGTGTTTATAACAGGCGCCAGTCTTCCTCCGCATAGCGTTTTATAATAATGATCTGAAAAAGCCTTTACATCGATATTAAGTGCATCAATATATGGCAATACGTTATAAAGAGGTTCTGGGTTTATATAACCATTTGTAACCATAATGTTTTTTAAGCCGCGGTCTTTAGCTATTTTCGCGCAGTCGTACATATATTCATACCATATTGACGGCTCGTTGTACGTATAAGCGATTCCTATATTTCCTCGCTGCCTTTCTGCTATATTTATTAACTCTTCTGGTCTTATCAATCTGTATTCCACATCTTGTTGTTGAGAGATATGCCAGTTCTGGCAAAACGCACAGCTCAAATTGCAGCCAAAAGATCCTATGGAGAGAATATAACTACCCGGATAAAAATGATAAAGTGGTTTCTTTTCTATTGGATCCATCGCTATTCCTGTCACCTTGCCGTAGTTATCTGATACAAGGATTCCATTTTGATTTTTTCTTGCTCTGCATATACCATATTTGCTATTTTTTATTCTACAGCCTTGAGGGCATAACTTACAATATACCATACCATCTTTCAATTTTTCATAATACATAGCTTCTTTCATTTATGTCTCACTACCTCAAATCTTTCTATACTATAATG
Source organism: Caldanaerobius fijiensis DSM 17918 (assembly GCF_900129075.1). Taxonomy (NCBI): domain Bacteria; kingdom Bacillati; phylum Bacillota; class Clostridia; order Thermoanaerobacterales; family Thermoanaerobacteraceae; genus Caldanaerobius; species Caldanaerobius fijiensis. The sequence goes on along the minus strand of NZ_FQVH01000004.1, from coordinate 107,171 downwards.
CTCATATGGCTTTATTCCGGCTTTTTTAAGTGCTATAGATATTTGTTGATCTACTGTATCTACTCCTTCTAAATCAGGTAACAACAGGCCCGATTTATAACCACACCTCACGATGACGCCGTATTTTTTGGGATCTAATTCATCTTTAGAGCTTACTTTTTCAGGAGGCATCAAAACATCAACAGAGTATACTAAATCCTCCAGTTCATTTTCTTCTACAGGATAAAAACGTGGATCTTCAAATCCCGCACTAATAGCATTCATTATTATCTCCAATGCCACATTCTCTCTTTGAGGATATATTGTTCCTATGCATCCTCTTAAGTCTCCATCTTTATGAATTGACACAAACACTCCTGCTCTTTTATTTAACATTTCCTCCGGTAAGTCTTTCGGTATAGGCAATGGCGTTCTGTTTTTTAGATAATATTCAAGACTTTGCCTTGCCAACCTGACGTAAGGATCCTCATTTTCCCGTATATTTTTTATTTTACTTCTTTTAATATCATACAATTCATCTACAAGGCTAGGTTTTCCCGAACCTGTTACCAAAAACGCCGCAACGCCATATCCCACACCAAAGGGCCCTTCGTGGGATAAAACCCTTGCGTCAACTTCATACCCATCTAAGACACCCAACATAACGCATAAAGATCTGTATCCGCACTCTGCCGCTTCATGAATCAATTGCTTATCCATGTTTATTATGCCTACAACATCCATCTTACCCAGCATATCTAATAACGTTTTATCAAAGACTTCTCCTTTTGGAGAATAACCATTTGGACTATCAGGTGTCAAAACGTGCGAAAGATCGCCGCTGGCTATAAATATCACATTTCTGTCTGATTTTTCAACAGCCTTTTGTATGGCTATACCAAACTCATAAAGTTGTTCAAAAGGTAAGAATCCATATGACATGCGAATCAATTTAAATCCGCGGTAGTGTTGTGTAACAAAATAAAGAGGCACTATAGTTCCATGGTCCAATTCAGGTGACAATGAATATCTCTTTAGAGCATGAGAATCTATCTTGACATTAGGAATACCTTTGCCATCAGCTTCTTTCAATATCAGCTGGATTAAATCCTGATCGCTTTCAAATTCCAACTCCACACCTGGAGCCATAAATTGACCCAGGTCCCCTCTTAAGTGTAATTGAGCATCGACAGATACCGCATCCCTAAACACATATCCATGGGGAGATATGATTATTATAGTATCAGGTTTTAGTTCTTTTATTTGCCGTGCAATTTCGTTTAATTTGTCAATGGTTATCTGTATCTTCTTTTCTTCACCACGCCCTACTTCCGGTACTATTATAGGGGGATGTGGCATTAAATATGCAGAAAGTACTTTACCCATAATCATCACCTCAAAGTTATTTTGGTAGCTTATAATTAATTATACCACTTTATTAAAAACAAATATTATGCACTTATATATCTTGTTTATTTTTGATAAAATATAATCTAGGTGGTGATTATATGAAAAATTTTAAAATATTTGCTTTGTTGATTATATCTCTCTCTATTATCCTAAATTGCTGCACTGTTAAAAGCAAGTATCCCATAAATAAAAAAGAAACAAAAAAACCTAACAGATATGATTTTATAGATAATTATATTAAAAATATGACATTAGAAGAAAAAATAGGCCAGATGTTTATGCCTGCAGTCTACTATGATGGCGATAAAACTCAATTGGAAAAATACATAAAAATGATAAAAGATTATAAACTAGGGGGAGTCATCCTATTTCCTGAAAGCCTCGATACTGCTCAACTGGTAAATCTTACCTATACCATACAAAATGCATCTAAGATACCACTTTTCATAAGTACAGATCAAGAAGGTGGACTTGTTTACAGGCTGAAAGATGGTACCAAGCTCCCAGGAAATATGGCCATTGGAGCCACAAGGTCTACAGACCTTGCCTATAAAAACGGACAGGTAGTTGGTTCTGAACTAAAAGCTGTTGGTATAAACTGGAATTTAGCCCCTGTGGCAGATGTTAATTCAAATCCCGCTAATCCTATCATAGGGATTAGGTCTTTTGGGGGTTTTCCAGACCTTGTATCGCGTATGACCGTAGCCTATATGAAAGGCGAGCAAAGCCAGAATATAGCTACATGCTTGAAGCACTTTCCAGGTCACGGAGATGTAAACATCGACTCCCACCTTGGGCTTGGTATTGTGAACAAAAGTATAGATCAACTGGAAAAAAACGAATTAAAGCCATTCAGCGATGCCATAAAAGCAGGAGCAGATGCCGTAATGTCTGCACACCTTTCTTTTCCTGCCCTTGACGATACAAAGATAGAAGTAAAGACTTCTGATGGCACCATAAAAAAAATTACAATACCCGCGACCTTATCCCAGAAAATCCTCACGGGCGTCTTGAGGGAAAAACTGGGATTCAAAGGTGTTATTATTACTGACGCTATGAACATGAGAGCTATATCTGATAATTTTAATCCCATTGATGCAACCATCAGGGCAATAAAAGCGGGCGCTGATATAGTATTGATGCCTGTTGATTTGCAGGGGTCTTATGATGAATTACTAAAACAGGTGAAAAACGGAAGTATATCGGAATATAGAATAGATCAATCGGTAAAAAGAATCCTTTCATTAAAAAATAAAATAGGTATACTAAATCGACCTACAATTAATTTAGAAAAAGCAATTGACATGGCTACAAAAATTTTAAGTTCTAACACAAACAAAGCCATTGAAAGAGAAACCGCTCAAAAAGCCATAACCCTTGTGCGGGACAACAAGCACATAATACCGCTAAAAAACATATCTCCCCCAAAAAAAATTCTTGTTGTCGCGGGTAATAAGGTTAGAATAGATCAATACATAGCCCAAATTCGTAAATACTATCCGTACCATATAGATACCCTGGTAGTTGACGATGCTGTCTTAAACAGCAATAAAGAGCTCAGCAATACCACAAAAGCCGCGATCAACGGAGCTGATATAATCATAATAGGTACCGTAGATATAACAGAGAAGGACAACCAAATTGTAAAGATACTCAATAATTATGGCAGAGAAAAAATCATCATATTAATTGCTATTAAAAATCCTTATGACATTATGTATTATCCCAACGCTGAAACCTATCTTGTTCAATATGGGTGGAATAGGGCTAATTATGAAGCCGTTGTTGATGTTATTTTTGGAGGCATAAAACCAACCGGGAGATTACCCGTAAATATTCCCGGTTGCTAAATTATCTTTTGTGAAAGCACAACTATGAGTACATAATTATTATAGCATCGGCAATTTGCTCCATAGGTATGCCCTTGTCCATACTCCTTTTTCTCATGTATTTGTATGCATCATCTTCAGACATGCCTTTTACTTTCATCAGTAAACCCTTAGCTTTTTCAATTTTTTTACGAGATTCTATAGTACGTTTTAACTGATCAATTTCGTCTAACATTTTTGCTATTTTTTTTGAATTATATATGATATAATCGATAATCTGCACAAGACTATTTCTATCTAAACTTCTAGTTACATAGGTAAAATTACATTTTTCTCTAAGCTCTTCCATAAATTCTTTCCCTATGGTGTTGGATATGAATAAAATTGGAGAAATCCTTCCTTCTTCAAAAATTTTGATTATCTCAAATCCGCTTATACCGATAATATTATTGTCAAGTATTACTAAATCGGGCTTTAAACTTCTGGCAAGTCGAACGGTAGAAGACCCATCCTGTGTTTCATAAACAAAATAGCCATTTTGTATTAATATGGACTTAAGGGTCGTGCGTGTAACGTCATTGCTGTCAGCGACTATTATTTTATATTGTGCCACCGCCCATCACCCCTATTGTCCATTAAAACTTCTCAAGATATCTATCCAATTCCCACTGGCTGACATAAACTCTAAAATCATTCCACTCTATTCTTTTTGCCTCAATATATCTTTTTGAAATATGAGGACCTAAAGCTGACATGATTAATGAATCCTGCTCAAGGCAATTTAAAGCTTCATCTAATGTGCCTGGAAGGCTATCTATTTCCAATTCTTTTAACTCTTCATCTGTTAAATCAAAAATATTTCTATTAACAGGAGCTGGTGGTTTTATATTGTTCTTTATACCGTCAAGACCTGCTTTTAACATAACCGCAATAGCTAAATACGGATTTGCAGTGGGATCTGGACTTCTCAATTCAATTCTCGTGGCCATACCCCTTTTGGCGGGAACTCTTATCAAAGGGCTTCTATTTCTAGCTGACCATGCTATATACACGGGGGCTTCATAACCTGAAACAAGTCTTTTATATGAATTGACAGTAGGATTTGTTATAGCCGTAATAGCTTTGGCATGTTTCATGATACCGCCAATATAATTATATGCGATATCGCTCAGTTCTAATTTTCCATTAGGATCATAAAAAGCATTTTTTCCATCTTTCATCAGCGATTGATTCATATGCATCCCAGAACCGGCTATACCAAATACAGGTTTTGGCATAAATGTAGCATGCAATCCATGTTTCTGAGCTATAATTCTTACAACCATCTTAAACGTAAGTATTTTATCAGCAGTAGATAGAGCATCGTCATACTTAAAATCAATTTCGTGTTGTCCTGGTCCTACCTCATGGTGAGATGCCTCAACCTCAAACCCCATCTCTTTAAGAGTTCTCACCATATCTCTTCTGGCGTTTTCACCCAAGTCAATAGGAGCCATATCAAAATATCCCGCTTCATCATGTGTAATTGTTGTCGCATTACCTCTTTCATCGGTGAGAAAAAGATAAAATTCACACTCAGGACCTACATTCATTTGGAATCCCATGTCGCTAGCTTCTTTTATAACCTTTTTTAATGTATTTCTGGGACATCCTTCAAATGGTGTTCCATCAGGGTTGTATATATCGCATATCAGTCTTGCTTCAACGCCATCGTATTTCCACGGAAAAATCACAAATGTAGAAGGATCAGGCCTTAAATACATATCAGACTCTTCTATCCTGACAAAACCATCTATTGAAGAACCATCGAACATCAATTCGTCATTCAACGCCCTCTCCAATTCTTCTATAGGTATTGTTACGTTTTTCATTATCCCAAATATGTCGGTAAATTGTAAATGTATCAATTCGACTCCTCTCTCCCGGGCAATACGCAAAACATCTTCTTTAGATAAATTATTTGCCATTTTACAACCTCCTTAAAAGCCATATATCATAAAAAGGCGCACTCAAAAAGGATATATACAAATCCCTGAGAACGCCTTTGTTCTTTTCAACTCTTATTATATTTTACTATTTATAGTATACCAGAATTAATTATTTTTTGCAACCACAATATTTCGAATCTTCAGTGTGTATACAATCTACCATATGGCCTCTTGTTATACGGGTACAATTTAATAAAATCTTCTTTCATAATCTCATAAAAATCTACATTGAATAGTTTGGCATATTCTTCTACATATTTTGATATTATGATCATATCCTTATCGTCCAGAGGCATCTTTTTTACCTCCTTGCCCAGCTTATAGTCCTCTACATCTCCCCTAATATACATTACTCCGCCGTGCATACCCGTACCGCAAAAATCTCCAACGATGTCCCTATCCGTGTTAAGACCTAAAAGTATAAGAATACCACCTGCCATATACTCCCCAAAGAAGTCTCCAGCACTACCCCCTACCACAATTACAGGTACTTTATCCATATACTCTTTCATGTGAATACCTACTCTATATCCAACACTATCTCTTATATATATAGTACCTCCTCTCATGGCATAGCCGATGACATCACCGGCATGCCCATGAACTATGACCTTACCATCATTCATGGTATTACCTATTGCATCCTGACCATTGCCCTTTACCTCAATTGTAAGTCCATCCATAAATGCAGCCATATCATTGCCGGGAGTTCCTTCTATTATAATCTTGGCATTTGCACTTATTCCATCACCGATATATCTCTGGCCATTTACATTTTTAAGGTATATCTCCTTTTCCCCTTTTTTTATTTCCTCTTTTATCATTTCGTTTAAATCTTTATAATATATTCCTGATGCATCAATGATTTTCATGCAGACACCACCTCTCCCAGCATTTTTGCCTTTCTATATTGTTTAGGAAGATAAACATAACCGAAATCATCTTCCAACAGCTTATCTTTAAAGGGCGAAACATCCACTTTTTCTTTCATAAGATTTGTATAAATACCTGCTCTATCAACTTCACCTATTTTAATAAATCCTACTATTCGGTTATCTTTTAATACCAACTTCTTATAAACCGTCTTATCCTCATCCTTTTTAACAAGTACTTCAAACTCATCTGATGGCGGATTAATAATACCGGCTGTTATCATATGCACATCCTCAAAACCTATAGAGTTCATTGCAAAGCTGCCGTCATACACCATCTCATTACCTGTCATATTGGCGCCAGCAACTTCTCCCTGCATATATGCATTAGGCCATATAGGTATAACCCTGTTTTGCTCATACAACATATCATAAGCCTCAGCTACGTCACCTGCAGCATAAATTCCTTCTACATTAGTCATCATATGTCTATCAACCACTATACCCCTATTTACAGTAATTTCGCTCTCTTTAACCACATCTGTATTTGGCACAACGCCAATAGCTATAATAAGGTTATCGCATTCTAATTTTGTGCCATCTTTTAGGACAACACCGCTTACATATTCATCTCCAAGAATTTCTTCAACGGTATTCTGAGTTATTATCTTTATACCGAAATGCTCAAGCCTCTTCTGGACCATCATACCGCCCTGAGTATCCAATATGGCGCTGAGTACCCTATCGGCCAGCTCTACTACAGTTACATTGATACCAAGATCTCTTAATCCTTCTGCAGCCTTAAACCCTATCAGTCCACCGCCAACCACTACAACGTTTGAACCTGGCTTTACTGAATTTTTTAATTTCTTGGCGTCATCCATTTTTATAAAAGTGTGTATATTTTTCTTCTCAAGACCTTTCATAGGCGGCACAAAAGGCTTTCCACCTGTAGCTATCAACAATTTACTGAACTCTATTTCCCGTCCGTCTTCTAACAACACCGTTTTATATTGAGTATTTATTTTTACCGCCTTGCGCCCAAGGATCGGGGTGACATTATTTTTTTGATAAAAATCTCTTTCTCTATAAGCCATCCTATCTTCATCTACTTTATTTCCAAGATAATATGAGATCAATGGCCTTGAATAAACATGGTATGGTTCATCGGATATTATTACAATTTCATTATCCTTATCGTATTTCCTAATCGACTCCACAGCACCGACAGCTGCTGCTGAATTGCCTATTATGACGTACCTCATATTATACCCCCCTATCCTCGTATATCAGTGCTTCATTAGGACAATTGGCTACACAAGCAGGCATACCAACTTCTGCACATAAATCACACTTAGATACTACTTTATTTTCTACATCTCTGTTAATAGCACCAAATGGACATATCATTATACAGGACCAGCAGCCAACACATTTGCTTGTATCACAAGTCACCACACCTGATACAGGATCTTTTCTCATAGCACCCGTAATACAAGCTTTGGTACAAGGCGCTTTTTCACAGTGTCTGCACTGAAGCGAAAAAGAAAGCGGTATGTTTTCTTCCACAATCAATCTTGCAACAGGCCTGGGATTCTCCATTTTAAATGCTTTAATCACATTCTTAGATTTTGAATGGGATGTAATACAGTATACTTCACATAGCCTACAACCAATACAAACCTCTTCCTTTGCGTATACCTTTTTCACGCTCCTACCCCCCTCACTCTCCAGCAGCTTTAATTCCTAGAATCTCAAGTTCTTTTTCAGTCATACCTACACCTCTAAGCATAAGCCTATTACCTTTAAGACTTTCAATATCATTTATCCCCATTCCACCGAGAATTTCTTTTATCTCGTGACTCCACGCGTTTATAAGATTTACCAGTCGCCTCGCTCCTATATCTGGATTCAATCTCTTTACAAGATTAGGATCCTGAGTAGCAATTCCCCAGTTGCATTTACCTGTATGGCACTGTTGACACATATGACACCCCAATGCGATAAGAGCAGCCGATCCAATATACACCGCATCTGCACCCAGCGCTATCGCTTTTATAACATCAGTGCTATTTCTAATGCTTCCTGCTGCCACAATAGATACTTGATGCCTTATGCCTTCTGACCTAAGCCGTGCGTCAACAGCAGCTATTGCAAATTCTATAGGAATTCCCACACTATCCCTTATCCTCTTCGGAGCAGCACCTGTACCACCCCTAAATCCGTCTATAGCAATATAATCTGCACCTGCTCTTGCTATTCCCGACGCTATTGCAGCAACGTTGTTAACTGCAGCAATCTTTACACCAACAGGCTTTGTATAGTTGGTAGCTTCTTTAAGCGAATAAATAAGCTGCGCCAGATCCTCTATAGAATATATGTCGTGATGTGGTGCAGGAGAAATAGCATCACTGCCTATCGGAATCATTCTAGTCTGTGAAACATCTTCACTGACCTTCTCACCAGGCAAATGTCCTCCAATTCCAGGCTTTGCTCCCTGACCTATTTTTATTTCAACAGCCGCGCCCGCGTTTAAATAATCCTTATTTACACCAAAACGGCCTGATGCCACCTGCACAATAGTATTGGGACCGTATTCGTAAAAATCTTTATGAAGCCCACCTTCGCCAGTATTGTAACATATACCCAATTCTCTAGCAGCCCTTGCCAGTGACGCATGGGCATTATAGCTAATCGATCCATACGACATAGCTGAAAACATGATCGGCGTATTAAGCTCAATCTGTGGAGGCATTTTAGTTTTCAATTCTCCGTTTTCATCTACTTCTATTCTATCAGGTTTTCTTCCAATAAAAGTCTTTAATTCCATTGGTTCTCTTAATGGGTCAATTGAAGGATTGGTAACCTGGCTGGCATTTATAACCATTTTGTCCCAATATATAGGGTACGGCTTGGGATTGCCCATAGCTGCCAGCAACACACCGCCAGTTTCCGCTTGCTTATAGATATCTCTGATGGCTTCAGGTACCCAGTTGGCATTATCTCTATAGACCTGTGGGTGTTTTATTATAGTCAATGCCTGTGTAGGACATAATGTCACACATCTGAGACAATCTACGCATTTCATATCATCAGCCATCATTTTATCAGTTTCTTCATCGTAATAATGTACCTCAAAAGCACATTGCCTCATGCACACCTTACAATTAATGCATCTATCGTAATCCCGTATAACTTTAAATTCGGGCGTCAAAAGGCTCAGACTCATGCGGATACCTCCTTCGTCGATTTTTCCTGGGCTTGTTCATATTCTACATAACCTATAACCGGTTCACCACCTCTGGGTATCCAGATTTTATCCGGTTGTTTAATTACTTCTCTTATTGCAGATTCTTCGCTGGCAACCATCATAAAGTCACCTTTTGATGCAGCTGTTAGAGGCCTTAACTTTAACCTATCGTTAATAGCTACAAATCCATCAGTATGAGATAAAATAATAGAAAAAGGACCATTCAAAAGTGCTCTTCCATATACTATTTTAAGGTTTTTATATAATACTTTTTCCCTCTCACCCATCCTATCTACGGTACGCCATAAGGGAGATGCCACTACTTTACATGCCAGCTCAAAAGACAGCTTGTGCTTTCTTACGAGAAGGTCAAATATATACGCAGCTACCTCTGTATCTGTCTGAAGTGTACATTTATAACCGAATTGCTCTAAAAATTCGCGGTTTGCTTCATATGAAGACAATTCACCGTTGTGAACCACAGCAAAATTTAAGATACTAAAAGGATGGGCTCCGCCCCACCAACCAGGAGTATTAGTAGGAAACCTTCCGTGGGATGTCCATAAATATCCACGATAATTTTCAAGCTTATAAAAATTAGAAACATCCTCTGGATATCCTACCGCCTTAAAAACGCCCATATTCCTGCCACTAGAAAACACATAGGCACCGTTTATGTTGCTATTTACATAAAACACAAATCTCGAGGTAAATTCATCTTCATCCAATTCTAAAGCGTTTAAGTGTTCTAATTTTGGTTTTGCAAAATACCTATATATAAGGGGAACATTTTCAATTCCCTTAGTTTTCCTAGTGGGAATTCTTTCCTCATAAGCTACATTATACTGTGTCTTTAAATACCTTTCTGTGTCTTCCTTTGCCACGATATCATCGTAAAACATATGAAAAGCATAGTAATCCTCATACTCCGGATAAATGCCGTACGCCGCAAATCCTCCACCAAGACCATTGGACCTATCATGCATCGTTGCAATAGAGTCGGTAATCATTTGACCTGAAAACCTGTTACCTTTCCTATTTAAAATGCCACTTATTGCACACCCTGATGGAATTCTAATATTTCCTTCCCTTAACATTTTTTTCCCCCTTGCCATTATAGAGTAACTGCAAAATTATTTTCGAAGTCTTGCAAAATACGTTTAAGTCAAAAAGGAATATCTTGTAATAAAATCTCGATATTCCTTTATCAAAAAATATAAAGCAGTACAATAGTATTTATTATTATAAATGTTTTTTGTTTTTTTTGCAATATTATTTTTTATAAATTTCAAATTTCATATTCTTTGTTCTAATGGTATATAAGGCTTATGGCCAGATACACTTTTATATGCCGGACGTATAATTCTCTGTCCACTGACCAATTCCTCTATTCTGTGGGCACACCAGCCAGCAATTCTGGCTATAGCAAAAATAGGCGTGTAAAGTGGTTCCGGCAAATTCAGCATTTTATACACGAAACCCGAATAAAAATCCACGTTGGCCGAAATGTCTTTACTAGATTGTTTCATCTCAGCAAAAACTTTTGGCGCCAGTTCTTCAACCTTAAAATACAAGTTAAGTTCGTCCTCCATATTTTTCACTGCTGCAAGTTCAGCCGCTTTTTTCTTCAAAAGCACTGCTCTAGGATCTGATAGTGTATATACCGCATGACCCATTCCATATATTAGCCCGGATCTATCATATGCCTCTTTCTTGATTATCTTTTTTAAGTACTCCTTGATCTCTTCGTCATCATTCCAGTCATGCACGTGCTTTTTAATATCTTCCATCATACCCATAACCCTCAAATTAGCTCCACCATGCTTGGGTCCTTTTAGTGAACCTATGGCAGCAGCGATAGCAGAATAGGTATCTGTACCAGTCGATGTCACTACGTGAACCGCAAATGTGGAATTATTACCGCCCCCATGCTCAGCATGTAATATCAGTGACAGATCTAACAATTCCGCTTCCAACCTTGTGTACTTATTATCAGGTCTTATCATATATAAAAAGTTCTCAGCAGTATAAAGGTCCGCTCTTGGTGGATGGATGTATAAGCTATTATGGTCGTGATAATGAGATTTTGCTTGATAACCATATGCTACCATGGTAGGAAACCTTGCAATCAATTCAATACTTTGCCTCAAAACATTCTTTATACTGATATCATCTGGATTGTCGTCATAAGAATAGGAAGCTAACACACTTCTTGCCAGCTTATTCATTATATCAGGACTGGGCGCCTTTAAAATCATATCTTCTGTAAAACCATCAGGTAGACTCCTTAAATTTCCTAAAAGTTCCACAAAATCTTGCAGCTCAGTTTTATTAGGCAACCGCCCGAATAATAGTAAATAGCAGACTTCCTCAAAGCCATACCTTCCATCTTTCTGAAGTCCCTCAACTATTTGGCTGACATCAATTCCCCTATAATAAAGCTTACCTTCTACGGGTACCTTTTCATTTTCATCAATAGTGTATCCGTGCACTTCACCAATCTCAGTCAACCCTACCAAAACACCAGAACCATTGCTATTTCTAAGCCCTCTCTTTACTTCATATTTTGTATAGTACTCAGGATCAATTCTGTTGTTATCTTCAGCAACAACAGACATTTTGTCTAAAAACTCATTAAAATTTACCATATTGTTATCCCTCCTAAAATCGAACTAAATGGGCGCAATTAATAAATATCGTTATCTTTACAAAATGTTTGTAAATTGAGTACATGTGTTTATAAGAAGAGTATATTTTCTTAATTATATAATTAAAATAGTAAAAATTCAATAAGCGATTATAAATTAGTTTTATTATATAAATATTTGTGATATAATAAATTTAAAATACATCAAGGGAAGGGGAGAACATCGTTGAGAGAATACCTCGTGCTAAAAAATTTCTTTATAAGGCACAAATGGCCTTATATCATAGGAGCCATATCTCTAATAATGCTAGATTTTGTTCAAGCATACATACCTAGACTAATGGGTAACATAACTGATGGCCTAAAAAACAGAACTATGCCTTATGATCAACTAATAAAATATGTGTTTACTGTACTAGCCATGGCAATAATCATTTTCGTCTTGAGGTATTTCTGGAGAATGGGTTTTATGGGTACCGCCAGATGGCTAGAATACGAGATGAGAAGAGATCTTTTTTCACATCTCCTCATACTTTCACCAGATTACTACAATCACCATAAAACAGGAGACCTTATGGCCCATGCGACAAACGATATCCAGGCAGTAAGAATGTCAATTGCAAGAGGTATGACAAATTTAATGGATACGATTGTCTTATTTACCACAAGCCTCATTATTGTAGTCAAGACTATAAACCTAAAGTTAGCATTAGTTGGATTAATACCAGGTCCTTTTATGTTCATAATAGTAGTTATCTTCGGCCGAAAAATAAGAGAAAGATTTAGAAGGGTGCAAGAAGCTTTTGCAAACATGACAGATAAGGCAGAAGAAAACATAATGGGAATACGAGTTGTAAAGTCCTATGTACAGGAAAAAGGAGAAATTAAAAAATTTGATAAAGCCAATATGCAAAACTTTGAAGCTAATATGGCAATGGTGAGATTATCATCAATTTTCGGTTCTTCCATGCAAATTTTATCCGCCATAAGCACCGTTATTGTAATCATATATGGTGGTACTCTAGTAATAAACAAAACTATCACACTTGGCGATTTCGTAGCTTTTAACTCATACATAGGTATGCTTTTAGGTCCCTTGACATCGCTTGGTTGGGTTGTAAATATATTTCAAAGAGGAAGCGCTTCCATGAAGAGAATAAATACTATAATGAGGACAAAGCCAGAAATTGTCGACAGTCCCGACGTTGTCGATGTTAAAGAATTAAAGGGAGATATTAAGATACAAAACTTAACATTCAAATACGCAGAAGATTTAGAACCTGCTTTAAAAGATATAAATATCGAAATAAAGATGGGAAAAACGTTAGCCGTTGTAGGACGTACAGGATGTGGAAAAAGTACCCTTGCAAATTTACTGCTACACTTATATAAAGTACCTGAAGGTACAATCTTTATTGATGGAATTGACATAAATAAAATTCCATTGAAAACACTAAGAGAAAACATAGGATATGTTCCGCAGGATACATTTTTGTTTTCATCTACTATAAAGGAAAATATCGCTTTTTCTCCCGACGATATACCACTAGAAAAAATACAATATGCTGCTAAGTTGGCAGGCATTCATGACGAGATAATGGGCTTTAAAGATGGATATGATACAGTGCTAGGTGAACGAGGTGTTACATTGTCAGGTGGACAAAAACAAAGAACTGCTATCGCCAGAGCTGTCCTTAAGAATCCAAATATATTGATTTTGGACGATTGTCTCTCCGCCGTAGATGCTCAAACTGAGGAACAGATTCTCAGAAATTTGAAAGAATTTATGAAAAATAGGACCAGTATAATAATATCTCATAGAATATCCGCAGTAAAAGATGCTGATGAAATAATAGTCCTGGATGAAGGTAAAATAGTTCAACGGGGAACCCATGAAGAATTATTGGCAACAGAAGGTTTTTACAAAGAGTTATATAAAATGCAACAACTAGAAGAAAATATCAATACAGAGGAATGAGGTGAGGACATTGCCTAAGGAATATATTGATGAAGAAAATCCACAGGTAAAGTTATATGATAGAAATGTTTTAAATTACATGAAAAAGTACGCACAGCCTTATATAAAGCATTTTATCATCGTTTTTCTATTACTCCTGATAATCACAGGCACAAATCTAACAGGGCCCTACATATTTAAAATGGTCATTGATAATTATCTAAACGCCAAAAATATTAGCCCTATTGTAAAATACAGGGGCGTTGTTCTGCTAGGTTTTCTGTACTTTGGCATTGCCCTAGCCGGAGGAATATTTAATTTTCTCCAATCCGTCATGCTTCAATATATCGGTCAGAAAATACTATACAACATCAGGACTGATATATTCGTGCATTTGCAGCAAATGTCTCTCTCATTTTTTGACAAAAATCCCGTAGGCAGATTAGTTACCAGGATAACCAGTGATACAGATGCCATAAACGACATGTTCACAAACGTATTGGTATTTCTGGTCCAGGATATGCTTTTGATAACGGGTACTATAATTGTAATGATTAAACTCGATTATAGATTAGCACTTTTGTCCTTAGTTGTAGTACCGCTTGTCGCTATATCTACGATAATATTCAGAAGATACGACAGAAAAGCATACAGGATGATAAGGACAAGAATAGCAAGAATATATGCCTCACTCTCAGAATATATTTCAGGAATGAGGATTATACAAATTTTTAATCGTGAAAAAATGATATATGATAAATTTGACAATATAAACAAAGATTATATGAATGTGAGCTTTTACCAATTGAAAATTTTCTCAATTTTCCGGCCTCTGAACGAATTTTATAGATTTTTAGCCCTAACAATACTTATATGGATAGGCGGCGGTCAGGTGCTGAGAGGTTATATAACATTTGGAGTTTTGTTCGCTTTTTTCAATTATATCAATCAGTTATTCCAGCCTATAATCGATCTCTCTGAAAAATATGACATGATACAATCCTCAATGGCAGCGGCTGAAAAAATATACACACTTTTAACCACTCCACCGGACATAAAAGACCCTGAAAACCCAATTATACCAGAAACTATAAAAGGTCGAATTGAATTTAAAAATGTATGGTTTGCTTATAATGGAGAAGACTGGGTATTAAAAGACGTAAGTTTTACTATAGAGCCAGGACAAACAGTGGCATTCGTAGGCGCTACAGGAGCTGGAAAATCCTCCATCATAAGTCTTATTAGCAGGCTGTATGATATACAAAAAGGAGAAATTCTTATTGATGGCATAAATATAAAAAACATACCCCAATCTGTACTCAGACGTCATATTGCCGTAGTGCTTCAAGATGTATTTTTGTTCACAGGAGATATCAAGTCAAACATAAGATTAAATAACGAAGAGATAAGCGACGAAAAGCTCAAAGAAGTAGCCACATATGTAAATGCAGATAAGTTTATACAAAAATTACCAAAAAAATACGATGAACCGGTCACTGAAAGAGGTTCTACCCTTTCACAAGGGCAAAGGCAACTTATCGCTTTTGCCAGGGCTTTAGCTTTCGATCCGACTATATTAGTCCTTGATGAAGCAACCGCCAACATCGACACAGAAACCGAACAATTAATTCAAGATTCACTGATGAAAATATCTAAAAACCGTACTACTATAATCGTTGCTCATCGCTTATCAACCATACAGCATGCCGATAACATCATAGTCATACACAAAGGGCGCATAAGAGAAATGGGCAAGCATCAAGAGCTTCTAGCGAAACAGGGCATTTATTACAAATTGTATCAATTGCAAAATGCTAAAATATAATATTGCATAAATTAACCCCCCCCTGAATATAAATTAATAAGATTATATACTGGAGGAATCCCACGTTGGTCAAGAAAAAGACGTTTATTCAGGGGGCTTTTATTTTAACAATTGCCAATCTCATCACAAGGGTAATAGGTTTTGTATATAGAATAATATTATCAAATTTAATAGGCGCAGAAGGAATGGGTATTTATCAGTTGACGTTTCCTATATACATTCTTTCACTTTCTTTAGTCACAGGAGGATTTTCTGTGGCAGTGTCCTCTCTGGTTTCAAGAGAATCCACACACAACAATAATGAATGTTCGTTTAAAATAGTAAACACCGCTCTTAAGATCACAATTTCTTTGAGTATTGCTATTTCGATATTTTTACTATTAAGTGCTAAATGGTTTTCGCTTTATATACTTAAAGATAGCAGAACTTTTGCAAGTTTGCTTATCTTTGCACCAGCGATTTTTATCATCGCAACGTCTTCAATAATTAGAGGCTTTTTTGAAGGCATGCAGGATGTTACACCTAATGCCATTGCAAACATTCTTGAACAATTATCCAGAGTTATAATTGTCCTGGGATTATTATATTTTTTAAATGGTATAGACATATCTTATTCTGCATCATCAGCTATAGCTATGTTTGGTAACATAATTGGAGAAATATCTGGTTTTTTTTACCTTTCTTATGCTTTTCATAGAGAAAAGAAAATATATTCAAATACCAATTTAAAGACAACAAGTTATTTTGGCGACATAATAGCAATCTCGATACCTCTTACTGTAAATAGAGTTATTATCAATGCACTATCTGCCGTAGACAATATACTTATACCTCAGAGGCTTTCAGTAGCCGGTCTAAATAGCTCACAAGCCATCAGTATATACGGAGAACTAACGGGAATGGCTATGCCGCTTATTTTTTTTCCCTCAATAATAACCAATTCTCTTGCAGTAACATTAATACCAGCTGTTTCCGAAGCTCATTCCAACAAAAACTACAATTTAATCGAGCGCAGGGTAAGAGAAGCTATAGACGTATCACTGATAATAGGTTTTCTAACGATGACAATATTCCTGGCATTACCTGAACCTATAGCTCGCATGCTTTACCCCGCTGGCCACGTAGGCCAGATGCTATTCTGGCTTTCATTTACTATTGTACCTATTTTTCTAAATCAGGTATTTGCCAGCATATTAAATGGTTTAAACTTACAGGTTATTACCTTTAGAAACTCGTTTATCGCATCGTGTATGAGGTTATATTTCACGTACATACTTGTGGCTATGCCGTATTTAAAAATCAATGGATATATAATAGGGATAATAATAAGTTATACTATACTAAACATACTGGACTATACATCGCTTAAAAAACACACAAACATATCTATAGGTTGCAATAGTTTTATATATCCATGTATAGCTGCATTTTTTACATATTTTGCATTTAAATATTCTTTCGTATATTTCTTCCTGGCAGGAATAAATAAAGTAACGGGCTTGTTAATATCACTTGCTTTTGGCTGTTCACTATATATTCTAATCCTTATGTACTTTAGAGTCATAACCATTAACGCCATAAAAAAAATGTTTAGAATAAAATGATAATAAAATATGCAAGATAATAAAACTTATTCAAAGGTAGAATAATACATATGAGGTGATAACTTATGAATAATAAAATACTTAAGGTAAGCTTAACATTGTTTTTAATAACCATGCTTATATTAAACTTAAACGGCTGTAAACCGAAAAAGAAACCTAACATACCTAAAAACCTCAAAAAAACCAGCGCCGAATTACCTAAACCCTTAACCTCTCTCAAAGAGGATTTAGACAAACTTTATAAATCACTGGAAAAAGTTATCAACGAAAAGATAATGCCAAAGCCATCAACGTCAGAAAGCCGTGGAGGACAACAAGGTGGTCAAAGTAAACAACAGGGAAAAACTCAAAGCAGCCAAAAGAGCAGCAAAGCTAGCGAAAAAGGTAAAGCTGGTGAAAAACCTGCACCATCACCCGAACAAAAAGTCCTTTCAGATGCTACTAAAATCGTAGATAAAATACACAAGGATTGGAACGACTTACAGCCAGAACTGACAAAAAACGGCGCCAGCAGTCAAATGATAGAACAGTTCTCTAACAATTTAAATGCTTTGACAAGCAGCTTAAAAACCAACAACCCTGCAACAATAGCAGTAGCCACCAACGAAACATATAAGTTTATACCTGATTTTATGGCGCTATTTAAAGCAAAAAACATACCTGGAATATATAGAGTTATATACCAGATACGCAATATCTTTCTAAAAGCATATCATGACAATTGGTCAGGAGCAAAATCTGACATTGCGTCGCTCAACAGAGAATGGGCCACTCTGCGGGCATCAATAGAACAAAAGCAGGTATCAATAGCAAATAAAATCGATTATTCTATAAAAGAGCTAGAAAAAGCTATTGATAATAAAGACAAATCCTTAATAAAAATAGAAAGCGAGATATTAAATTCCAATATTAATTCACTGGAAAAGGCTATAAAGAAATAAATCCGGTTGCAGCCGGATTTATTTCTTTATCTTTTAGCCAACTCCAATATATGATAGAATATATTAATAAGACAAAAACCGACGAAGAAAGGGTGTGCTGTATTGAACAAAAAAACGAAACATATAGCTGTTTTAGGCCTTCTTATGGCCGTGCTGATAGTAGCAACTGCCGTCACTAAATTTGCGATTCCCAAACCTAGCATTTATTTCAACCTCGGCGAAGCAGTAATATATCTTGTGGCGCTATTATATGGCGGCAAGACCGGTGGTATACTAGGTGGAGTGGGTTCTGCATTGGCAGACCTTCTAGGTGGATACCCTATATGGGCACCATTTACTTTTGTTATAAAGGGGTTGGAAGGATACATAGTGGGCACTGTAAACAACAATAAAAATGCCCTTTTAGCCATAATTTCTGGTGCCCCTGTTATGCTTATTGGATATGCTATTTCTGCTGGATTGATATACGGCATCGGCGCTATACCCCTAGAATTTGCCGGAGACTTAATACAAGTTACATTAGGAGCGATTATAGCTCTTACGATATACAAAAGATTGAAAAACACGATCAGGAGATGATTTTATTGAAAACAGGAAAAGTTCTACCGGAATTACTTAAAAAATATGCCTATAACAATATAGGATTGAAAAGAAACGAAGTCATTGCACATGCCGGGGTTGGTATGGATTGTAGTATCATCGATTTTGGAGAAAATGTGGCCGTTTTATCTACAGATCCTATTACAGCAGCAGAAAAAAACAGCGGTTATTTATCTGTCATCATATCTTGTAACGATATAGCTGCATGTGGAGCTAAACCTTTAGGTATTCTTGTCACAATTTTATTGCCTGAAAATGCATCTGAATCTATTTTTAAAGACATGATGGAATCTATAGATAAAGCAGCTAAAGAACTTGGCATAGAAGTACTTGGCGGTCACAGCGAGGTCACTCCATCTGTTACAAAACCTGTGATATGTACAACAGCACTGGGAATAGCAAAAAAGAATTCTTTTGTCACAGCATCCAATGCTAAAGTTGGTGATGATATCATTGTGACAAAATCAATAGGACTTGAAGGAACAGCAATAATTGCATACGATTACGAATATATATTGACCAAAAACTTTAGTCATGAAATGGTGGAAAGAGCAAAAAATTTCTTAAAGGAGATCTGCGTAATTAAAGATGGCCTTATAGCATCAAGTACAGGTGTCAATGCCATGCACGACATCACAGAAGGAGGGCTTTTAGGAGCAGCTTATGAAGTTGCCGAGGCTTCAGGAGTCGGAATAGAAATATATTTAGATAATGTACCTATAAGACCCGAAACTAAATATATATGTAACTTTTTTAATATTAACCCATTAGGACTTATATCCAGCGGTTCTTTGCTGATATCTTCTAAAAACGGGAAAAATGTTGTAAGTAAACTCAAGGAATCCGGAATTGACGCTACAATAATAGGAAAAGTAATACCAGAAGGTCTTTATATCATCTCATCAAATGGCGAAAAGAATCCATTGATACCTCCAGAAAGAGATGAATTATTTAAAATTAAAGAAAATTTCCCGTGTTGACAGATGTTTTATATATGGTAGAATAATAATTGGTTCGTACAAATTATCCAGGGGGTGAGTCTTATGTTAAAAGTAGGTCTGATTGGCATCGGATTTATGGGGAGAGGCCATTTAGATAACTACATACGGTTAGAACAGGAAGGTTTTCCTGTCAAACTTACTGCAATTTGCGACATAGATGAAGAAAAATTCAAAGGTAAATTTGTGGAAGGTAACATTGACGTAGGTAAAGGCAAATACGACTTTAGCAAATATAACCTCTACACTGATATTGATGAAATGTTAGAAAAAGAACAGTTAGACTATGTTGATATAGCCCTGCCTACATATCTTCACGCAGAAGCCAGCATAAAAGCGCTTAACAAAGGAATGCATGTATTATGCGAAAAACCTATGGCACTAACCTCTGATCAATGCAGACAGATGATAGATGCCGCAAAGAAAAACAACAAAAAGCTCATGATAGCCCAATGTTTGCGCTTCTGGCCTGAATACGAAGTTTTAAAAGAGTATGTAGAAAGTGGCAAATTTGGTAAGGTGCTCAGCGGATACTTCTATAGAGGTGGCGGCACACCTAAGTGGTCCTATCAAAACTGGCTTTTACAAAAAGATAAAAGCGGAGGTTGCCTTTTAGATCAGCATATTCACGACGTAGATATGATCAACTGGCTCTTCGGCAAACCAGATAGCGTATCTACGATAGCAAGAAATGTAATTCCAGGAAGTGGTTATGATATTGTTTCTACAAATTATTATTACGCTGATGGCAAGGTCATAAACGCCCAGGATGATTGGACTTTAGGTGGAGACTATGGCTTTGAAATGCTATTCAGAGTGAACTTTGAAGGAGGCAATCTCATATATCAAGGTGGTACATTAAAGATAAACCCCAATGATGGAAAAGGATATATACCTGAACTGCCAAAAGATAATGGATATTACCGCGAAATAAAGTACTTTGTAAATTCTATTATAAACGATACGCCAATCACTGTAGCTACACCAGAAAGCACTATGGCAACCATTGAAATTGCTGAAAAAGAAGTAGAATCCGCAGACAATAATGGAAAACCGATTCCTGTGAAGTGAACGATGTTAGATGTTTCAATGAAATGATCGAATTGAGACAGCCTGGCAACAACTTGGCCAGGCTGTCTTTAGCAGTTTTCCTTCATTTTAGCAACTTTCCTTCATCGTGCTTTTTATCCCACAAGCTTAAAAGATCATAACAAGGCTAAATTTATACGCTCACCAGAAATACGGGTCAGCTACTATAAGGATATCTATAAACCTGGTTTTTTGCATGATCCGCCGCACAATGGAACCTTTTATAATTTCATCAATTCTCCTTCTCGCTGACTGACCCAATACGATCTGAGTTATTGCCTGTTCTTTAGCATAATCTATAATGGCTTGTACGGGATCCGACGAGATAATCATTTTAAATTCTGCATCCAGCTCATCACAAAGTTGTTTTATTGCATCCAATTTTTTTAGCTTTTCCGAATCCCTCAGCTCTATTTCTCTGGATACATGCAGTACATAGAGCTTGGCTTTTAGCATTTTAGCTACTCTCCAACTTCTTCTTATCAAATATTCAGAGTTATATCTCAAATTTATACAAACTAGAATTCTCTCCTGCGCCCCCATCAATCCTTCGACTTTTTTCATATTTCTGTATTCCAGTAGGCGCTCATCTACTTCATTGGCAACTTCTCTAAGAGCCAGTTCCCTTAACGCCGTCAAATTACCTTCTCTGAAAAAATTATTCAATGCCATTTCTATCTTATCGCTGCTATACACCTTACCCTGTCTTATCCTCTCCCTCAGCGCCTCTGGAGAAATGTCCACAACTTCAATTTCATCTGCGTATTCAAGTATATAATCTGGAACCGTCTGTCCAACCTTTATACCTGTCATCCTGTTTATGTAATCATTAAGGCTTTCCAGATGCTGAATGTTAACAGCGGTCATGACGCTTATCCCATTTTCAATCAAATCCAGTACATCCTTATACCTTTTCTTGTTTTTGGAACCGGGAGCGTTCCTGTGGGCCAGTTCATCCACTACAACCAATTGAGGCTTTCTTGCAATTATACCTTCAAGATCCATTTCTTCGAGTTCCATCCCATTATAGTATATTTTTTTTAATGGCAGTATCTCAAGTTCACCTATCTGTTCCTCTGTTTCTTTCCTACCGTAGGTCTCAACAAAACCTATGACCACATCTATACCCTGTCTTTTTAACTCATTAGCATCTCTTAGCATTTTGTATGTTTTGCCGACGCCAGGAGCAGCTCCGATGTAAATCTTCAATCTGCCTTTATTCGCTCTCTGTAATTCCCTTAAAAAATAATCCGAATTCTTGTTTTCCAAGTTCATTTCACCTCAACGATGTACTAAATCGTACAAAGCCAAATTCAATTTTAATACATTAACCCTCGGTTGTCCAAAAAGACCTAATGCACTTTTCTCAATATTTCTATCAATTAAATCTTTCACCTCCTGGTACTTAAGTCCATTTGCCTGTGCTATTCTTTTTGCTTGAAGATAAGCTGCATCAACTGATATATCAGGATCAAGGCCTGACGCTGATGCTGTAACCAACTCCACTGGTATATCTTTTTTTCTTATCCCCGGATTTTCTTTTAGCACTCTTTCTATATCTTTTTCCACTTTAGCCTTAAAAATCAGATTGCTTAACGCTAAATTACTACCTCCTGATTTTAACGGGTTATAATCAACAGCAGAAGGCCTCCCATGAAACCATCGATTACCTGTAAATTTTTGACCAATAAGCTCCGAACCAACAGGTACACCGTTTATATATATTATACTTCCATTAGCTTGATATGGGAAAATACTTCTGGCTACCAGTGCCATAAGCACCGGATAAATAATCCCTAATATACACATAAAGATAAGAGTCAATTTCAATGACTTCCATATATTATTTGCCATTTTACAACCTCCACCATTTACAACATCGATATTATTACATCAATTATTTTTATACCAATAAAAGGCGTAATAATACCTCCAAGTCCATACAACAGCAGGTTTTTCAAAAGAAGTGATCCCGCGCTCATAGGCTTATACTTTACCCCTTTCATAGCCAGCGGTATAAGAGCAGGTATAATCACTGCATTAAAGATAAGCGCAGATAATATAGCGCTCTGTGGCGACGACAGTTTCATTATGTTTAGTATATTAATAGAAGGCAAAGCCCCTGATATAATTGCAGGCAGTATAGCAAAGTACTTGGCTACATCATTGGCAATACTAAAAGTAGTAAGAGCACCACGGGTCATAAGCAGCTGTTTTCCTATGGCTACCACTTCGATTATCTTGGTAGGATTTGAATCCAGATCCACCATATTGGCCGCTTCTTTTGCCGCCATGGTACCACTGTTCATTGCAAGACCCACGTCAGCCTGAGCCAGTGCCGGAGCATCATTGGTACCATCTCCTGTCATGGCCACAAGACGCCCTTTTGCTTGTTCAGCTTTAATTGCCTTAATCTTATCTTCAGGCTTGCTCTCAGCAATAAAGTCATCAACTCCTGCTTCTCTGGCAATTGTGGCTGCTGTAAGAGGGTTATCCCCTGTTACCATGACAGTCCTTATTCCCATTTTTCTCAGCTGTTTAAACCTCTCCTGCATGCCAGGCTTTATAGTGTCTTTTAAGTATATAACCCCAATTATCTCATTATTTTTCACAATCACAAGAGGTGTACCGCCCAATCTACATATTTTGTCCACCTCTGCATTTAACTCATCAGGTACCTTACCTCCGGCATCCTTGACAAATTTGATAGCCATATCACTAGCACCCTTACGCACCTTAGTGCCATCTTCAAGGTCTAACCCGCTCATTCTGGTCTCTGCGCTAAATTCAATCGCCCTGGCATTCTTAAGCACGCTTTCACTGATAGTGACACCTCTTTTTTTAGCCAGTTCTACTATTGATCTGCCTTCAGGGGTAGAATCCTTTAAAGACGCCAGCATGGCATAATACGTGGCCTCTTCTTTAGAATGCCCACCAACGGGAATGAAATCATCGGCCATCCTGTTGCCATAAGTTATGGTACCTGTCTTATCTAAAAGCATCGTATCTATATCTCCGGCTGCTTCCACGGCTTTACCCGACTTAGCTATAACATTAAATTTAGCAACCCTATCCATACCTGCTATACCTATAGCAGATAACAAGCCTCCAATAGTAGTAGGAATAAGGCATACCAACAAAGCCAGAAGTGTAGTAACACTTACATTAATCCCCATATATGCCGCGATGGGTCTAAAACTCATGACAACAGCCAAAAATATGATGGTAAGGCTAACCAATAAAGTGGTCAGTGCTATTTCATTGGGCGATTTCTGTCTATTAGCTCCTTCTACCAGGCTTATCATCCTGTCAAGAAATGATTCTCCTTGAGACACTGTTATCTTAATCTTTATCTCGTTGCTGATAACCTTTGTACCGCCTGTCACAGAGCTAAAATCCCCACCTGCTTCTTTGATCACAGGAGCAGATTCACCTGTAATAGCTGATTCATCAATAGCTGCGATACCCTCGATAATCTCGCCGTCACCGGGAATTAATTCGCCAGCCTTGACTAAAACCACATCGCCCTTTTTCAGCTCTGATGAGGTCTTTTCGTATATTTTCCCATTTTTATCTATAACCCTTGCTATTGTTTCCTTTTTCGTCTTTTTAAGGGTTTCTGCCTGAGCCTTACCTCGGCCTTCTGCAATCGCTTCAGCGAAGTTAGCAAACAACACGGTTATGAACAATATCAAGGTAATAGTGCCATTATACCATACGTCTTTAGCTGTACTCCCAAAAAAAGTGGGAAATAGAGTTGTGAGCAGTGATATAAGTGTTCCAATTTCCACCACAAACATTATGGGATTTTTTATCATAGATTTGGGATCCAGCTTTTTGAAAGAATCTAAAACCGCATTTTTTATAATACCGTTCATGTTTCAGCACCTCGTTATAAAGTTTTTAGAAATTCTGATATAGGCCCTAATATCAATGCCGGGAAAAACGTCAATGCACCTACTATGAATATTACGGCTATAAATATCAAACCAAATAACGCACTATCTGTTCTGAATGTTCCAAGCGTTGGCTGCGCCGGTATCTTTTTTGCCATAGATCCTGCAACCGCCAGCAGTAAGAAAATCGACACATACCTTCCTATAAGCATCACCAAAGCTGTCATAATATTCATAAATGAAGTATTGCCGATAAACCCTGCAAATTCCGACCCATTATTAGCTGCTGCCGACGTAAATTCGTAAAGCATCTGAGTGATACCATGAAAGCCTGGATTGTTTATAGAAGCTCTTCCTGCAGGCAATAATATCGAAATTGCAGTAGCAAAAAGTATAAGCAATGGATGTATCAAAATGGCCAGTGCTATATATTTCATTTCCTTTGTTTCCACTTTCTTCCCTAAAAATTCTGGAGTCCGTCCTACCATCAAACCTGTAATAAACACCGTCAATACAGCATAGGTGATGATATTGATTAACCCGACGCCATCGCCTCCAAAAATCGTATTGAGCATCATGAGACTGAGAGGCACAGCGCCTCCTAATGGCGTATATGAATCATGCATGCTGTCTACAGAACCAGTAGTAAATGCTGTAGTAACCGTTGCAAACATGGCCGATTGTTCTGTGCCAAACCTTACCTCTTTCCCCTCCATATTCCCTGCTGCAGTATTTATTTGCAGTTTGTCATAAGGGAAACCAGGATGGGATTCGGCAAAAACACCGCCTGCCAAAAGCAAGACAAAAATCAGCATAAGAGAAGTATATAAAACCCACGCGTGTTTTTTGTTTTTTACCTTAAGCCCATAAGTATACACCAGGGATGAGGGAATGAGCATCATAGTGAGTATCTCCAATGCATTGGTCAAAGGAGTAGGATTCTCAAAAGGATGGGCTGAATTAGCGCTGAAAAAACCCCCGCCGTTTGTCCCCAAATGCTTGATAGATTCAAGAACAGCTACCGGCCCCCTGATTATCGACTGTGTAGTACCTTGAATCGTTTTGACATCAATTTTCCCTGCAAAAGTCATGGGAACTCCTTGCCATACTAAAATCAAAGTCATAATAATAGAAAGGGGCAGCAATAATCTCACGATAGTTCTTACTAAATCTACGTAAAAATTACCAAGCCCCTCTTCTTTGCCATTGCCGGCAATACCGCGTATAACAGCTGCCGCAGAAGCAAGGCCCGTACCAGCAGATGTAAACATGAGAAATATTATGACGATAAGCTGATTTGCAAAGCTTATGTCTTTTTCACCTGTATAATGCTGAATATCAGTATTAGTAACAAAGCTGACCGCTGTACTAAAGGCCAGTAAGGGATTCATATTTTTTGCCCCGGTAGGGTTATATGGCAAATAGGATTGTATTAAGAGCAAAAAAAATGCGATTAAAAGCATTACTAAATTAAAAACCAGGAGCGCAACCGCGTATTGTTTCCAATTCATATTTACAGTTACATCAATTCCACTTAACTTATATATGAAATTTTCTACTGGCTTAAATATAAATTCAAGCCTGGATTTTTTCAATTCGTATATTTTAAATATATATGTACCTAAAAGCATTGATAATAAAATGGCTATCACTATTATGACAACTATGCCTATAATTTGCATAAAACAATTCCTCCTAAAACCTTTCAGGATTTAATAAAGCATAAAATAGATATATCAACAAAAGTATAAAAATCAAATAGACTATAATCATTTTCCATCACCTTTTTTCATACTCAATCCTTATTATTTGCATAAAAAATTAAGTTTAATACATAACAAAAAACACCCCCGTTTCAGATATAATCACATTATAGAATTATCTTTAAGCATAATCAAATCCATGCAAAATCATAGTTTGATTGATAAAACGTTACTTTTTAAGTTAATAGATGATTTTTCTTTTTATATCTCAGCTATTCTCATTATTTTGCAATATTCCATAATTAATCGTTAGGAGGTAAATAATCATTTTATTCATACGGCTTCCTTGGCCACCCACTCTTGGTGCACATTAAAAAAGTACCTTTTAAAAGGTACTCAATAAGATTTAAAAAGTTTTCCCCAGTCAGTATTATTTTGAAATTCTAATACAATTTTCCTGCCTTTTAAAGGATACCAGATGTAATCATGATATACCGCTGACCCTAAAATAAAAACATATACTAACGGCGTTTGGAAAAATAATTTTTGAATCTTTTTAAGCGGGCCAAACCACAATAAATCACCTACTTTACTTGCCATGTTGTCACCGACTTTAAAGCCGAAATTAACATCACTTATATTTTCCCCTACAATGTCAATGTTTTCAATCATGCCATTACCCAATCCCTGCTGGTCAGCAATCCTTATATAGTCTATAGTCATCGGATCAAAACCCATCATCTTTGACGCAATAGCATCAATGGCAACCTGATCATGAGAAGCTAAAATATAGTTTTTTATAACAGGTATCATGGTCCTTGGCCCAGGGCCATTACCAGCAATAGTTCCATCCATAGCAGCAAATATCCCTGCGTGTATCTCCTTTTGTATTTTTAAAAGGTCCACAAGGGTTTCATGGATTACGCTATGGGTATAATGCCGTTTGGTATTGAGCAACCCTCCAAATGCATTCTTCATAGCACCTGTTGTAGTGGTATAAATGTGACATTTCATTGTGGGCAGGTGTACGATATTTTTACCGATAAAATAATCAGGTATCATAATACCTTTTGGATATATTTTATCTAAAACGAGCATTTCCGACTTTGGTTTATATTTTATCCATCTCATATCTTCTTTTCTAAAATTAAATAATACCTTTACACCATATCTTTTAAATATGCCCGTATATTTATTGAGCTTTTCGCCCTTAAAGGGATTTGTAACCACCGTATTATTCTGAACAACTACAATATCTTTAAAACCACAGTCTTTTAAGTAACATATCACTCCCTCGAGCTGCCATGGAGTTGTATTAGCCGCAGGATATGGATAATGCCATGATATATTATCTTTCAAAATCGTAACGCATGATTTATCCAGATGTTTCTCCATTTCTGCTAAAGACAATAACTTTTTATAATCCTCAATAACGTCTTCGGGACTTGTTTTTAAAACAGCTACCTTAGATCTCATAATCTTTACCTCACTTTCGAGCATAAACCCACACATTCCCTTGTCTATCAATAAACTGATAATTTTCATACATGGCTTCTTTCATTTCTTGTGTCCATCTGTCAGAGTTAGTGGTATGATCTGCATTCAAATCAAATTCCAACATTATAAGGCTAAATTTTTTATTTACAATATCCTTTACAATTTTATTTTGATCCCATATACCTTGATAATAAAGCTGCGTAAAAATAAATGGATCAAAATATATTTCCTTATTATGAGCTGGTAAAATCCCAAGATTTTCGGCTAACACAGGACCGTCTGCATTTTTTACATATTTATCAAGCTTCTCAAAAGGTGGCTGTGGTCTCCAACCCCAGCTCAATGTGTTTGGCCCAAACCTGTAATTGCCCAGCTGTATCAATATCAAAAACGCTACTGCAGCTAGAACCACCTGATTTTTTTCTTTTTTTGCAAATTTTATTGCATCATCTATCAATACACCCTCCATTACACCACAAACAGCAATAGGCTCTATAAGGTAATTAAGCATAGAGCCAACTTTTCCTACTGTCAATTGCACAAGGAATGCGAATAAAAAGTAAAAAGCGATAATCTTTCTCTGTGGATTTTTTATCCATAAAATCGCGGTTATAAAACTAATTATCAACATGAGGGTATATGTATTTACCTCATGGGACATAAAAAACCATAATTGTTTCAATGTAAAGAAATTGGCGTTATACTTGACGATATGCAAGTAAAATTGACCTCTCGTCAATATGTCAAGCAGTGCAAATATCGCAAGGCCCAAAAAAGCCATATATCCAATAAGTTTTAAAGCAATCTTTTTGTTTTTGGTGTACAGATATAAATAGGCTGCTGCCGTCGCTGCAATCATGGATTGTCTCGTATATAAAGCCAATAGGAAAAATAAAATTGTCCACCTCAGCTTTTTATAATCATTCTCATATTTAATAACCCAATATATACCCAACATATTAAAAAAAATTGACAATGTATCGATCCTCATATATATGCCCCAGACATATACGTAATCAATAGACATGTAAAATAGTCCACTCATAAATGAAACCAAGCGATTTTTCGTCATATGAAATACAACTTTATAAATGAGAAATGACGTACCCAGCACAGACAAAAAAGCAATGGTTCTACCTGTAGCAAAGGTTAAGCCAAAAATAGGAACAAGTAAAAACGATAATAAATTAAAAACAGGCGGATAATTTCCAACTATGTATGGTGGCACATTTATGTCCTTGTAGTAAATTTGCCCATGTAGCATAAGCCTTATTTGATTTAAAATAGGGCCTTCCCCATAATCTAAAGGTTGTGGATATCCAATAGCATAAACAGCTCGATATATGTAAAGATAAGCCACCCATGCCATGGATATGACTGCTAAAGCTATTGAAAACCAAAATATCAATTTATTGAAAAATATTTTTACTCTCATCTCTTTATACCCCCTCGTTAAAATTTATATATAATCACTAATGTAAAGACAAACCATAACATAATATCAATTACTAAAGGTATATCATTAGTTACAGTATCTTCGGGTGCTCCGCCTTTTTCATTATCATATAATAAGTAGAGGTATCTGTATAACCCGTATATAACGAATGGTATGGTAAGCATCAGTTTTTTATTATGGCCTGATAAAAACGTATATAATGAATATACAACAATAGTAGAAGCTACTGTAGAAGATATCATTTGGTCAAGAAATCCTTGCGAGTAAAATTTCAAATTCCCTCTGATTTTACTCGCATCTTTAAACAAAAGTTCATTTTTCCTTTTGCTAAGCGCAAGAAACAAGGCTAAAAGAGATACGGTTGTAGTGAGCCACGGCGATAGATTTTTTCCTATTGCTACACTGCCCGCTATCACCCTGAGCACAAAACCGAATGCTACAAAAAACGAATCTAATATTATCTCTCCTTTTACATAAAGTGAATAAACTAAAACCTCTGTGAGATAAACTAAGCATACAACTCCAACCAAAGTATTTATATTGAACGCTATAACCAATGATATGATTTCTAATACAACCGCTGTGATAAGGCCTTCAAATATTGAAACCTTGCCTGATGCAATTGGCCTGTTTTTTTTCACCGGGTGCATCCTATCTCTATTTATGTCTATTATATCATTTACAACATAAGCACCGCCTGAAATCAAACAAAAGAGAATAAAAACAAATAGAATAGTACGCAGAAAACGTAAATTAAACAATTCACCGGAATATATAATCGCGGCAAATACGAAAATATTTTTTATCCATTGTTTAGGCCTAAGGGCTTTCAAAACTTCAATTAAATGTTTATACAAACAGTAACCCCCTTTTTATTTTAACAAACGTTTTCACCATGAAATTTAATTATGTATAAACTCCTTATTAAGAAATATGCATATACATTTTTGCTTAATGCTATTATAGCATATGTATTTTTTAAAAAACAGCTACCAGCATGCAAAAAGAGTATTGACAATATAGAAAAACAATTATATAATAATATTCGCAATCGTTGCTAATACAATATGTAATTGCCGAGATGGTGGAATTGGCAGACACGCTACTTTGAGGGGGTAGTGAGGGCAACCTTGTGCGGGTTCGAATCCCGCTCTCGGCATATTATGATGAAATAAAAAGCGAGTATGAGCTCGCTTTTTTTGTTGGCTTTAAATATCAAATACCGGGCATACAACCCGGTATCTACTTGTGTAAACTGATCGTGATTTTCTATTTTACTTTAATTAATTTATCGTTATCTATTATTCCAGGTAT
This sequence comes from Caldanaerobius fijiensis DSM 17918, assembly GCF_900129075.1. Classification (NCBI taxonomy): domain Bacteria; kingdom Bacillati; phylum Bacillota; class Clostridia; order Thermoanaerobacterales; family Thermoanaerobacteraceae; genus Caldanaerobius; species Caldanaerobius fijiensis. The sequence continues at coordinate 76,316 of NZ_FQVH01000004.1, read as the reverse complement.
CCTTCCCCTTTTAGCAATAGGTTGACCTTCTACTTCTTTTATATCCATGGTCATATCTATGGGATGTGCGCCAGATATATAACTACCAACACCAAAAGCATCAACGTAATCAGCCAGTTCTGAGATCTTTTCGGGGTATAATCCACCTGAAACGATTATTTTAACATTATTGAAGCCTTTTTGGTCTAATCTCGCCCTCACTTCTTTTACCAGTTCAACAGTCACACCACCTCGCTCTCCAGGCGTATCCAGTCTAACACCATACAGTCTTTTCCCTAATGCCTGGGCCACCCTTATAGACTCCTCCGCTTCATCTTTAAACGTGTCCACCAGTATGGTAATAGCCTCATCGGGAGGCGTTATTGCATCATAAGCCAGAGCTACTTCCACTGTATCCCCTGCAATCAGAAATGCGGCATGAGGAACTGTTCCTACAGGCTCTTTACCGTAAAGCTTTGCACCTAATATACAGCTGGCATTATCCGCACCGCCTACCAGTGCTGCTCTCTCCATCACAGGTGCTACTGCTGGATGTACATGTCTTGCCCCAAAACACAGCATTGGTTTGCCTTTGCAAGCTTTTTTTGCTTCTCTAGCAGCTGTCGCCCACCCGCTAGAACTAGCTAACATACCCAATATTACCGTCTCATATATACCAAATTCACTATACGGTCCTCTTATGCGCATAATAGTCTCTTTTGGTTCAAATACAGTGCCTTCAGGCATTGCCCATATCTCTACATTTTTGTTCTTCAATACACTAATGGCTTCCTCAATACCTGCTAACAAACCTTCTCTGCGAGCAAATATTTCTGCTGTTACAACCTTGTTTTCTAATCCCATCTTTCTGAGTATGTCCATTGTCCTCAGAAAATACACATCAGTGGTATACCCATTTAATATCTCTTCATGAGTTGCAGAATAAAGCCTATCACTACTTACGTTTATTCTCTTTAGATCCCTTAAACTCCTCAATTCTTCCATTGTCGACATCCTTTCTTTTGTTTATTTATTGTATTTCTATTTGGCATACAAAGCCCTATAAATTTTATAATTTTTTAAAACCCTTTGGGTATATATATCAGTCTCTAAGTAAGGAATATTATCTAAATTCCTACCGTCCTTGCTATATTTCTTGTTTTTTAACCATTCTTCTACATTTCCTCTGCCCCCATTATAAGCCGCAATGACCAATTTGACGTCACCAAATTCATCGCTTAAGTTTCTTAAATACCACGTACCCATCATAATATTTGTTTCTGGATCAAATAACATATTATCATTGTAATCTGCAATTTTAAGTTCAGATGCAATCCATCGACCCGTCTCAGGGGTTATCTGCATCAACCCAATAGCACCTTTTCTCGACACCACGTCAGGTCTAAAATTGCTCTCTGCTTTCATAATAGCAAAAACAAAAAAAGGATCTATCTTATACTCCATTGAATATGTATATACGTATTCTTTATATTTAAGGGGGTATATATGTTTTACTATAATTTTTGAAGCACCAGTTAGCGCCAAAATCACAATAACCGTGAAGGCAAATATTAATATAATCAGTCCCTTTTTATTTAGAAAAAACATTGCAAAACCCCCAATTATTCTATTGCTTCACAAAACAATCTTTCAACTTGCTTTCTTACCTCATCCAATGGTTTAGTATTATCAATTACCTTATCTGCCAATCTTAGTTTTTCGTCCAGGGGCATTTGACTGTTTATCCTATTTAATGCATCATCATAAGACAAGCCATCCCTGGCCATTACGCGCTCTATCTGGGTTTCTCTGTCTACATACACAACCCATATTTCATCTACTAATTTATCCAGTCCCATCTCTATCAATATGGCTGCATCGATTACCACAAGCTTATGAGTCTTTTGAGCCATGAGCCTTTCAATTTCAGCTTTCGTATATTTGATCATAGCCGGATGGGTTATCCGATTTAATGCTTGCAATTTCTCACTATCTGCAAATACTATACTTCCCAACTTTTTCCTATCTATATCACCATTTTCTTTTAGAATCTCAGGCCCAAAATAGGAAACAATATCATAGTAAACCTTTTGTCCTTTTTCCATCAAAAGCCTTGATACCATATCTTCATCTATTATATATGCACCCAGCTCCTTTAAAATACATGAAATCGTGCTTTTTCCACTCCCTATTCCACCGGTAAGCCCAATGATCTTCAATCTATCACCTCTCATTTTGCTTCAAACCAATTACGCCCCACGCTGATATCCACTAGAAGTGGAACTTTTAGCGCAACTACATTTTCCATGCTGTCTTTTACTATATCTTTTACCTGTTCTAATTCGGATACAGCAACATCCAGTATGAGCTCGTCATGGACCTGAAGGATTAATCTCGAATCCAAATGGGCCTTTTTAAGGCGGTCATACACCACATCCATCGCTGCCTTTATAATGTCAGCAGCAGAACCTTGAATTGGTGTGTTCATCGCTATTCTTTCGCCCAAAGTCCTTATGCTATAATTTTTAGAATTTATCTCCGGGATATATCTCCTGCGGTTGTATATTGTGGTCACATAACCTTTTTTTCTGGCTTGCTCAATACACTCGTCTAAATACGCTTTAACACCCGGGTACCTCCTAAAATAATTATTTATATATTGCTGGGCTTCGCTTCTGGATATCTTTAAATCCTTTGCAAGTCCAAAATCACTTATACCATATACAATACCAAAATTTACAGCTTTAGCACTACGTCTCATTTGAGGCGTAACCTCTTCTATGGGCACCCCAAAAACCTCTGAAGCAGTTCTAGCATGGATATCTTCATTATTTATAAACGCATTAATAAGATTTGCATCGCCTGATAAATGAGCTAAAACCCGTAATTCTATCTGCGAGTAATCCGCTGACATTATAAGGTGTTCTTCATCCCTTGGTATAAAGATCTTCCTTATACGCCTACCTATCTCATCCCTTACAGGTATGTTCTGAAGATTTGGCTCTGTACTGGAGATCCTTCCTGTAGATGTCACTGTCTGCATAAATGTTGTATGCAATCTATCATCATCACCCAATAATTTCATAAATCCAGAAATATATGTGTTTCTTAACTTGACCAGTGTTCTATAGCGCAATATTTTCTCTACTATATCATGTTGGGAGGATAACTCATCCAGTACTTCTGCATCAGTGGAATAGCCTGTCTTGGTTTTTTTTATCACCGGCAATTTCAGTTTTTCAAACAGAATATAACTGAGCTGCTTGGGAGAATTTATATTAAATTCTTCTCCCGCTAACTCATAAATCTCATTCGTAAGCCTGTTTATATCAAAATCAAACTCTTTAGCCAACTCGTTTAACTCATTTTTATCTATTTTAAATCCAACCTGTTCCATACTTGATAAGACTTCAATAAGAGGTATTTCTATCTTTTTATACAGATCAAAACTGCCATCATCCTTTAACTTTGCAATCATTGGATTATACAACTCAAATATAGCTTTTATGCGGCCAGCCGCATAATCTTGTATGTCCTTTATAGCAACATCCCTATAAGTTAAGCGACCTTTACCTTGCCCAAGAAGTTCATACTCTTCCTTTATGCTGTAACCCAAATAATCCCTAGTGAGGCTAGAAATAGGATATTCACTGTCTATCGAATTAATCAAATATGCAGCTATTGCTGCATCAAACTCGATACCTTTGAGGCAAATACCTCTTTTACCTAAATAAGTCATAAGACCTTTGATATTATATGTGAGCTTTTTTATACTGTCATCTTCAAACAATGGTTTAAGTGTCTTTGAAATATCCTCATTGCCATCACTGGTATGTAAAAAATAACCTCTTTTGCCATCGTACAAAGCAAGGTATATAAGCTGTTCCCTATCAATTATATAGTCAACAGCAACCATTTCTCTCGAGATGCTTTTGAGTGCTTCCTGTGATGAAGCCGTCTCAAGATGAAAATCATCTTTTGAAAATTCAACTAACTCCACCGCCGGCAATTTGCCCATAAGGCTTTTAAACTCCAATCGAGAGAACAGATCTCTAAGCGCCTTATAGTTCCATTGTTTCATTTTAAGCTCATTCATATCCAATTCTATTGGAATATTCACTTCAATAGTAGCTAACTTTTTACTCAAAACCGCCTGTTCCCTATATTCCGCCAGCAGCTCCCTCGTTTTTTTCTTATCAACCGTATCCAGATTCTCCAGTAAATTTTCAAGAGTATTATACTGAGATAGAAGAGATATCGCCGTTTTACTGCCGATACCCGGTACCCCCGGTATGTTATCGGACTTATCCCCTGCTAATCCTTTATAATCTGTTATTTGCGCCGGCCATACACCAATTTTCTTTTTAACTTCATCCGGCGTATACACATCTACCTCCGTAGTGCCCTTTTTACTTATCACCGATGTAATATTATCGCTTACCAATTGCAGCGAATCTCTATCACCCGTGACAATAAAAACATGCATACCCATTCTTTCGGCCTTTTTAGCCAGTGTACCTATTATATCATCTGCTTCATAACCCTCTATCTCTAATATGGGTATGTTAAAACCCTTAATAACATCCTTAAGCAATGGTAACTGCTGAATCAGCTCTTCAGGCATCCCCTTTCGATTGGCCTTATATTGGTCATATTCCTTATGTCTGAAAGTAGGTGCTTTTTTATCAAAAGCTACTGCAATATAATCAGGCTTATATTCTTCAAATATTTTAAAAAGCATCATTGTAAAACCATATATACCATTGGTATAAAGGCCTTCACTGTTGGTCAATAAAGGCAAAGCATAATAGGCTTTATACACAAGGCTATTGCCATCTATTAATACCATATTAGGCATCATATCTCTCCTTACACATAAAAGATAAAAAGCTATAAGTAAAACGTCTAATGATATTATAACTCAAAAACATAAAAAAGAGAAACAGTTATAACCGTTCCTCTTTTATATATTTGTATATATAGTACGCCATAAACACAATTAAAGCAGGTATTATTAAATACGTTATTCCTATTATTAATTTGCTTATAATAAGTAGCATCATATTGACAGATTTTATAAAAGCGTTGCGCAAATTATTTATCAATGATTTTATATCAAATCTGTCTACTTTTGGATAACTTTTTTCTATCATATCTATATTGACAGAAGCATTCTCTGTAAGAACATCCCAATTTTTAAGCTGGGTTATATACTGGTCTATTTCGGTATTTATTCTGCTCAACTGTTCTTCTATCTTTAATATTTCATCAATATTAGTAGCTTTGTCCATTAACTTTTGCAACCTATCCCTTTCAGCTTCTTTATTTCTTAATCTAGCATCTACGTCCATATAATCCCTCGTTATATCATCACCACTGATGGAAATCTGGCTTATATCACCCAATTCTTTTAAGCTTTCAATATAATCTCCTAGTTTTTCTTGAGGAACCCTGGCCACTATTTTACAACTTTTCGTCTCACTTTTTATTATATTTGAATTTACAACAAAACCACCTATTGCTTCAGCATACCTAACTGCCCTTTCATATGCCGAATCTATATCTGTAACAGTTATTGTCAAATAAGCATTTTTTATAATTTTTTTATCATATCTTATATCTCCACTATTTTTTAAGTTCGAACCTGTAACAGTATTTTCTATTCGAGCAGGACTTCCTCCTATACTGGCAGATTTACCTGTATCAACTGTTTTTTTCGCAGCACCACCTCCTCCTGTCACACCTGTCGCTTTAGTATCAGTTTCTGCAATAATTGGCAACCGTGCTTTATTATAATTAACACTGTTATTAAACGAATAATTATTAAACAATAATCCACCCACCAATAAACCGACAATAAAAACAATGGCAAACCTAGCAATATAAACCAAGTTATACTTACTTTTAGATTTATATTTATTTAACTTTTTAACAATATCTTCATGAAATCCTTCTGGCAAATCTACTTTTTCTAGTTGAGCCATATTATCTTTAATCTTTCTCAATAAATTATATTCTGATAAGCAATCCTGGCAATTGTCTAAATGTTCCTTGATTTTCTTTTTCAGACCATCATCTCCCATACCATCAATATATAAAGGTAAATATTTTTTTACATCCGTGCAGCGCATTTTTTGCCTCCTTTCACTACATTAGACGTTATATACCCTTAAAAGTTTTATTTTTTTTGATACTCTCTTTTAGCATGTTTCTAGCCCTTATCAACCTCGATTTTAAAGTTGACATCTTTATCCCTAATATTCTGGCAATCTCTTCGTATGTAAAACCGTAAATGTCCCTCAATACAATGACAGCCTTGTATTCAGGTTTTAACTTATTCAGCTCTTTTATAATTACGCTTCCTAATTCAGCATTTTCTACAAAATACTGAGGATCATTTAAGTCGTCTTTATATCCTGCATTGTATTTCATATTCTCAATTAATTCTATTCTCCTTACCTTATTTTTTCTCAAGTGATCTATACATAAATTTACAGTTATACGATAAATCCAGGTAGCAAAAGAACTTTTACCTTTATACTGATTGAATTTCTCATAAGCTCTAATTATGGCATCTTGTGCTATATCTCTGGCGTCTTCTTCATTTCCTAGCATCCTGTACGCCACATTGTATATCATGTGTTCGTACTCTTTTATAATGTCTTCAAAGTTATTCATAACAACCCTCCCCCTAATTTAGACGAAATCATCAAAAAAAAGTCACAAAAAATAGTGGTATTATATACCACTATTCGCTAATAATCGTTAATATCCTTTTTTAGAGTTAATTTCTTTATAAACCCTTAGTATATCTTCTATATTGTCACCGCCGTACCTTTCAAGCAGTGCAGATGCGATTTCCCATGCGACTACGGCTTTACCTACGATACTGGCAGCCGGAACAGCGCACACGTCTGATCTCTCCACTGAAGCCTCGACGGGCTGTTTTGTCCGCATATCTACGCTTTTGAGAGGTTTATAAAGTGTGGGAATAGGCTTAACGGCACACCTTACAACAACAGGTTGCCCATTGGTCATGCCCCCTTCTATACCTCCTGCACCATTGGTAACCCTGTAATAGCCCTTTTCTTCGCTATAGTATATTTCATCATGCACCATTGACCCTGGCATCTCTGCCGCTTTAAACCCATATCCGAACTCTACACCTTTTACCGCCTGAATACTCATGAGGGCATAAGCCAGCCTTGCATCCAGCTTCCTATCCCACTGTACATAGCTTCCGATACCTATAGGTAGACCGGTGACCACTACTTCAAATACACCGCCTAACGAATCACCTTCAGCCTTTGCTTTATCTATGAGATCTCTCATTTTGGCTTCTGCTTCGTTATCTGCGCAAAACATTTCAGATCTTTCTACTATATCCCAGAAGCACTTACTGTAATCTGTGGTTTCCTTACACTTTATCCCGCCAATAGAGACCACATGGGAATGAACTTCTATGTCAAATTGCTCTAACAATTGCATAGCCACTGCACCAACCGCTACCCTAATAGCCGTTTCCCTGGCACTGGATCTCTCTAGGACATCTCTTATATCTTTCAACCCGTATTTTATAGCACCGCTTAAATCTGCATGACCAGGTCTTGGCCTTGTAACCATCCGTTCACTACTGGACACAACAGGATCCATGATCTTTTCCCAATTAGGCCAATCCTTATTTTCTATCATCAAAGATATAGGTGCACCGGTGGTCTTTGAATTTCTTATGCCCGATAAAATTCGCACCTCATCGGACTCTATCTTCATCCTGAGCCCACGACCATAACCCATTTGCCGCTTTCTTAACTCTTCATTGATCCTATCCACGCTTATATGTACATTTGACGGCATGCCTTCTATTATCGCAACAAGGCATCTGCCATGAGATTCACCTGCTGTTAAATACCTCACCTACAACCCTGGTTCAAAAAACTTGACCTTCTTTCAGTCAACGGCCTTTCCAGAACCAGGATTCCTCCTTTCAATATTGATAAATTTGCCCTGTTGGGCATAATATAGAAAGACCTTAATAAAACAAATATCTACCCGATAATAGAATAACAGAGATCTTAACAATTTGCTAGTACTTTTTTGAGTAGATTTTATAAAAAAGGGTATTGATTATTTCTGCAAAATATGCTATATTATCTTTGTCACGCCGAAGTGGTGGAACTGGCAGACGCGCTGGACTCAAAATCCAGTGGGGCTCACCCCCCGTGTGGGTTCGACTCCCACCTTCGGCACCATTAGAAAATGAAGGCCCTAACGGATTAACCTCCTCAAAAGAAATCCGGTGTTCCTGAGGGGGTTATTTTTATGTCTAAAATGGGGTACAGAAACATCAAGCTGCGCTACCTCTAAATTACTTCCAAAAAAGCTCAATAGCATCGGCAAGTGACTTTGAGAGGATATGCTATGCTAGTCTTTCACAAAGTCACTTGCCTATTATTCTACCTTCTCTTGTTTTAAACTCGATATTTCCTTCATTAAGCTCTCTTTTGCAAAATTAATTAACTCCTGCTCATCTTTGGCGTTATCAGGATATGTTGCCACTCCAAAATACCACTTCCCAGGCAATTTATCTTTAACTTTTTTTATCACAACCATTGCACCATCAGCTCCTGTTATAGGAAGAATCAAAGCTAAATTATTATCATTAATTTCAAATACTGTGTCTATATCGCGAATTTTATGCTTTACTTGTTCTGCAATTTCTGAAATTTTAACTCTGATCTTTCCTTCGCATTGGGCTAGTACTAAAGATAGCTTTACGTTGCTTCTTTTAGCTCGGTTTATTTCGCTTTTTAACAGTTCTTTAAGTTCTGGACAACGATCTTTTTCTGCCGTGTGTCCTATTAGTTTTACTACACGTTTTACAAGCTCATCTGCTTTAAATGACTTAATGAGATATTCTACTGCGCCAATTTCTATTGCTTGCGCAATTGAAGAGGCTGTAGCATCTCCAGTCAGTATCATCGCAGGAATGTTTCTGTATTCTGGATATGATTTTAATTTCTGTATAAATTCAAAACCATTTTGATTTGGCAAATTAATATCTACAATCACTAAATCAAACAATTCCTTTTTACTTTTTATTTTTAACATTGCCTCTTCAGCAGTAGCTGCTGTTTCAACATCATAACCTTCTGCGCTCAATATGTCTTTAACCATAAGCCGTATTATCGCAGAGTCGTCCACTATTAAAATGCTCTTACTGTTTTTTCTTTCTTCCATAGCTTTTTATTGAGGCTAGCTTGTAGCCTCTCCCCTATCCTCCTTCAATTTTAGTAAGCAATTTTTATTCAGCTTTTTACACAAATTCTTCCCGCACCTTTATAATACTTAGATTCTGAACATTTTTCGGCATTACTAAGCTCCTTATTTTTGTTTATTCACCTTTATTATATTAGAACGTTTTGTAATATAGCAATAAAAAAATAGTCTGTGTCAAGTAGTTGTAGGTCAATTTTCTAATAACTTTTCTGCCGTATAACATTGTTTGCATATTTCATCCAAGGCAACACTCTGTCTCAATTTACCCTGAAAAATGGCGTTGAGAGTGGAAAAGAAAAACTTCTTATGGTGAGTATTAAATATGGAGATCAACCTCCTCACTTTGTATTCGTCCTCCAGGCAAAGAATACCCATCTATAATACTGTTATCGACCATCATAACATATACCTGAGTCTGCTTCTTGTTATTTCCTGGAAATTTATCTAAAGGATGATTTTTTACAATAAACTTTATCGTCTCAATATTCTTACCAATATACTTGTCAGCATCCACATCCTGTATTTTCCAAATTTGAGCATAAGGTAGCTTCTGGAACTTATCCTTCGTTAGTTCATATGATGAAACAACACCTTCACACGAAACTATTTTATACCCTCTTTTTTCTAAATAATTCTGAGCATTTTTAAGTTTATTGTTTATACTCACCACGGAATTGGTAACAATATCATTTGATTGCTTTGATCGGACGTTATTTTTAATACCAGCACAAGCTACAAATAAAAATACCAAAATAAGGATTGTTAAATATAAATAAACTAGTTTTTTCATCCAATATTACCCCCAGCTTCGTATTTCTTTTCTGGGCTCCTTTGTTGCTAAATGAGTGCCTTATGTGATGCAAATATTAATATTTCATTTTCCTCCTCAAGCCTTATCATTTTCTTTAACATAGCTTGATATAGAATTCATCGTTATATTTTCTTTGTCCCTTTGACATTCTGTAGACACTTCCTCTCTTTATAATGTTATTTTAACTCGTTCGAGTTATAGTGTCTATAATATTATACTAACACCAGAGTAACTGCCTATATGTACCGGTGGTATTCCAAAATCAGACATTGTTTTCACTCCCTGCTCGTTCTAAATTTTTTAGAAAATGCATACAAAAAAGGAAACAGTTTTTCTATGCTCTCCTTCTTGTCCGGTAATTATAGTTGACAAGTTGTTACAAAGTTTTTAATTGGAATGTCTTTCTAAAATATATAAAATAATGTATAATAAAATATGGGGACATAATAAACTAATTAGAAAGGAAAGAAAAATGATATTTAGACTTTTTTCTATTGTTATTCAAATAATAAATGTTGTAGGTTTAATCTTTATCATTTATCTATTATACAAAATTTTCTTACATATTTCTGAAAAAAAATAACATAAAATATCTGAAATACATGGTTAGAACAAGGTGTTTCTACCACCACCGCTTGACCTATTATACCGTCTCCGGCCCTTTAGTCTAATAAAAACGCTTTCAAAGTCCGATTTGCTCAAATTGGCCTAACATTGCTGATTTTTTCTTTTTTCTGAATATTGCTCGTGACTCCTTACTTTATCTTTATTCGCATTTTGATGTATTTAAAATGCCTATATAATAAATAATTCTCTCCTAAATAATTTTCTAATAGTCAAAAGAAAAAGTGGATATAACCGGTAAGAAAAGTATGCTGTAGTATGACATTTAAATTTGAATATAAGGAAGAATTACTTTTATTATTTTTTTTATCAGTTCCAATTCCTTTGGCGAACACTTGTTTAGCAAACTATTTATTTCTGGATCTTTATTACCACCACAGGCATCATAAACACCGTGAGCGTCATGTGCATAATATGACTCGAAAGGAGTTTTCCCAAAAATCAGATAATCCAAAGATACATGTAGACAATTAGCTATTTTTACCATGACAGAAAGGCTCATTTGCCTTTCACCTCGCTCTAACTGTCCTATATAATAATCCGAAAGTCCTACAATTTCTGCAAGTTCTTCCCGCGTAAGTTCCAGTTTTTCTCTTTCTCTACGTATTCTCTGCCCAATAATTTTATTATCTATCTGTTCTTTTTTCTCCACTTTTTTCACTCCTTACTTATAAATACTTTATCTAACTTTAAACTGCATCTCAATTTGCTGTATGCATATAATTATTATTTGCAATTTGCTAATGTTTGATGTAAAATAACATTTGTGGTTATTTCTTTAAGGAGTGAGCAAAGTGAATAAAAAAGAGAAAATAGAAATGATAAGAAATATTTTAAATAATGCAACAAATATGAATATAAAAAAAGAAATTATTTTAAAAATAAGCCAGAAATTCGATAAGCACGTCATTGAATATTATCGAAGATCTGGACAAGATGAGAATTAGTGATTAGATTTAAACCAGTAAACAATCATATGGGTAATAATCATATGTATATCTTCGATTTGCTCATATGTATTTATATTTGCAATTACGCTGATATCAGCTAATTCTTTGAGTTTTCCGCCTTTGCCGCCAGTCAAACCTATAACCACACTTCCCTTTTCTCTGGCATATTCTACAGCTTTTATGATATTCGGTGAATTTCCACTGGCTGATATAGCTATCACTATATCTCCGGGTTCCATCAAATTCTTCAATTGTTCTACAAATACATATTCATATCCCATATCATTGCCATATGCTGTAATATACGAAATGTTATCGCTGAGAGATATTATCTTTATACGCCTGTCGTCATCCCTTATAGCGTTTTTTCCAAAATCACATGTGAAATGATTAGCTGTTGCAGCACTTCCACCATTCCCCATGACAAATATCCGCTTTTTATTTTCATGGGCTTTTTTTAGAACCTCTATTATTTTAGAGATCTCCTCGGGATTTAAATCGTCTAAAGCTCTCTTTAGCTCATCTAAGTATCTTTTTATGAATTCCTTCATAGTCACATAACCCTTCCTTTCCTAATTTTCGGGATATAAAACCAGCGATGCCGCACCTATTAATCCGGCATTGTATCCCAACGATGTCTTTATTATAGGCGTCTTCCTGAATCTCGCAGATATAGCCCTTTTATAGGCTTCTTCTCTTATAATAGGCAACATAAGGTCATCAGCCTCCATGATTCCGCCGCCTAATATTACCATTTGTGGATTCAATATATTTATAATCCAGGATATAGCAATACCTATATACCTTGCAGCACCGTGGACAATTTCTTGTGCCAACTTATCGCCGTTCCTTGCAGCATCTGCTATATCCTTTGCCGTCAAAGCATCTCCTTTATTCCTGAGAATGGATTTTGCACCTGAATACATTTCTTTTAATGCCTTGTTTACCCACGCAGGGCCAGCTGCCATTGCCTCAAGACATCCCCTTTGGCCACAGCCACATAGCTCGCCGTTTTCTTCCACCACCATATGCCCGAATTCACCAGCCATCCCATCATAACCATTCAGCAACTTACCATTAATGACAATGCCACCGCCTATTCCCGTGCTAACCGTCATCCACGCAAAATTATCGCAATCTCTTGCCACACCGAACCACTTCTCTCCCCACGCACACGCATTTACATCGTTATCTATATAAACGGCCTTATTGTATTTCTTCGTGAATATTTGTGCTACAGGAACATCCTTTAAATTTGAAAAAGGTGCATACTTAAGAGTCCCATTACCTTTATCCACAATACCAGGCAATGTAATCCCTATACCAGAAACGTCTTCAAGAAATTTGCTGTAATATGTATCTATAATAGCAAATATCTGCTCAATCAGAACATCTGATCCTAAAACAGCACGGCTCTCCTCTTTATGATAATCCAGAATTTGACCGCTTTTATCTAAAATACCCACCAATACTTTCGTCCCGCCTATATCGATTGCTAAAACCAATAACCTCACCCCTTTTATATTACATACTATACCATAAATGTAAAATAAGATCTTTAAAAAAGGCCTGCAAAAGCAGGCCTTACACTGTTCTGGTGCTGCCTTTTACTGCTTCGATATTACATTATTGTTTTTACTCAATACTTCTGCTATGGCAGAGAGACTTCCAAGAGTACCAATAGCTTCATTAGGAAGAATTAACTTGTTAGCAGGGTTCTTAGCCATTTCCTGCAACGCCTCTATTTGCTTCAATGCTATGACAGTTTCATTGGTTCCTGACTCTATAATGGCTTTGTTAACCAAAGCAATAGCCTCGGCCTGTGCTTCAGCAATAGCTTTTATAGCGCTGGCTCTACCTTCTGCTTCTAAAATCTGGGACTGTTTTAAGCCTTCTGCCCTCCTTATGTTGGCCTCCTTTTCCGCTTCAGCCTGAAGAATTTTTGCCTGCTTTTCGCCCTCCGCTCTTGCTATCGCACTCTGTTTTTCACCTTCTGCCTGAAGAATCATAGCCCTCTTGTCTCTTTCAGCCTTCATTTGTTTTTCCATAGCCTGACGTATTTCATCAGGCGGAATGATGTTTTTTATCTCCACTGACAGAATCTTAATGCCATAAGCGTCTGTAATTTGATCTACGACCTTAAGCAACTCAGCATTGATTTTATCTCTTCCAGATAAGACCTCGTCCAGCGTCATGTTTCCGATTATGTTTCTCATATTAGTTATGGTAGAATAAACGATACCAGACTTATAGTCTTCGATATTATAAATGGCATCCCGTGCATTCATGACTTTAAAGAATATAACATTATCCACCGAAATCTTCACATTATCTTTTGTTATCACACTTTGTGGTTCAATGTCCAGTATCTGTTGTTTTGTGGATACCTTTGCCCTTACATAATCTAGAAATGGAATTATGACGTGCCACCCTGGTTCCAAAATCTTATAAAATTGACCCAGTCGTTCGACGATAAACACATTGCCTGTTGTAACAATTTTAATTGACGCCAACAGGACAATTAAAACAAACGCCAGCAATATGACAGCAGCGATCATGTTTTATCCCCCTCCAATTTCTTAATCAAAAACTTATTGCCATCAATACCTATCACTTCAACTACATCCCCCTTTTTTATCGGAGAACCTGCATTCTTAACCGTCCAATAAATCCCTCCAATCTGAACCAAACCCTCTTCGTCAACATCAACAGGTGCTATAAAGTGTTCGCCAATATACTTTTTTTCAAAGGCTAAAAAAGGCGGAACAGTTTTTTTGAGAATTTTTTGTACGTAAGGGTAAATCGTCAATATAAGCAAAATACTTGTGCCAAGAAAAATAATTGCCTGTATCCATAGAGAAAGTCTACATAAATCTGCAACAAATGCTAAAATTCCGCCAACAGAAAAGAATACAAAAAAGATGTTGCTTGTCAAAATATCAACGACTAATGCAACAGCTGATATTAAAAGCCATAAGGCTATTATAATAATTAACACCTCCTCTCCCCCATATTTTACTACAAATTACCTAAAGAAAGAACCCTCTTTACCCGCATATTTTTTATAAACGCATGAAGGCATGTCGCATACCTTTCCCTGGATAGATGAGATCAATAACAAAACATACTCAGCGTGGCTCCAGGCTAATGGCGTAGCAGACCCTGTCGGTTCCCCATTATCGTAAATTTGTTCTGATAGCATATTGCCTTCATTTGCAAATTTTTCCATGGCTTTAATATACTTGTTCGGATCATTGCCCCGCAAAATCTCATAATGGCCTCTCTCTCCGGTAAATATTGGCCAAAGCCGTCCTACTCCCTTGCCCTGGTATGGCTTCATATCTTCTGTTTCTCCGTACCCATCGTAGTTATACCGATGCCAGCATGGGCCCTTGGGGGTATCCACCTTTAATACATCATCGACCACTTTTAATGTCTTAAGTATTTTAGGATCATCTGCTGCTTTAACCCCCAGCCTAACCATCTCCAAAAAACTTACATCCACTATTTCCCTCTGATCAAACTCTCCACCACCATTGGATATTACAATGACATCCAGGGTATCTGGTTTTCCATTGGTACTGATCCTCAAATAATATTCACCGTCGCCATAGTAACCTGTGGTTGTGTAACACCATTTATCAATATTAGCCTGCCAAAGATCTGCCACATCGAGATATCTTTGCGCAGCTCCAAAATCACCATTGTCCACGGCGATCTCTGATGCACACACAAGACCAGCTATCTGTGCAGCAATAGACGCAGGCGAATATCCGCTGTTCTCCTCCCACCGTTCTTGAGGGGTAAATGGTCCATGAGCCAATATGTACTCCGCAGCGGGCTTTACCATGCTGTAGTAAAGGTCAATTCTACCTAAAAACCACGCCAGGATTATAGGATCTGCTACCTCGTCCATCTGAATGCTTCCCCAATAAGGCACACCATTTAACCATGAATTCTGCGGAAAGCTCCCATCAGGCCTTTGCTGAATTTTATCCAGATAATCAAGCACCCTGTTGGCTGTTTCTACATCACCTGCCATAAATAAAGCCATAGCTGCATGATATAAATCCCTGCTCCATACCAGGTGATAACCTGCTTTATTATCATCACTTGAAACCTCACCCCAAGGCATGCTCATAGACGCAATTATAGCACCAGGATATGTCTTATCCTCATAACACTTTAAAACCATAAGGCTTTTATAATACAGATCCGTGACCTTTCCACCAAAGTCATTTAATTTCTCGCAATATTTATTCCATTCTTTTATATACCGCTGCTCCAGCTTCTCATAATCATCTTTTAGCGTTGCCTGGCATGTGTTTAAGGCTTCAATCTCATTGCTGCCAAAAGATAATACCACTTTAAACTCATTTTTATCATTCCATTGAAGTTGTGCCATATGGACAATATTGCCATTACGCGCTATGTCAAACTGAAAATCCATTTCCCTATTTTCCATGAGGTCTTTTAAGCCATCATTAACACCTTCATATCCCGTTGAATAAGCACTCCACTTCACGTCTGTAGACAATGCCGAATACGTGTTGGCATCATATGTAACAAAGACATCTTTATCATGAAACTTCACATAATACCCTGTATCTCCATAACCGCTGTTGTCTAACTGTGGCTTATAATAAAGGTACAGACAAAAATCATCTTTATTCTCTGACAAAACTTCAAATCTCACCTTTAAAATGAGGGAATTTCGCCTCGGATCTGTGATTACCCTCTTGATTATCTGGTATTTGTTTTCTTTATCCGTATTGATCAACTCATAAGCCAGTGATCTATCGTCTATATATCTTAAATTATGATGCGTATCACAGCTTTCTACGTCCACATTTTCTCCATCAAATATAATAAACTGAAGTCCCCTTACATTAGCCCTATCTAGAGTTGGATAATAGACCTCTGTGACAATCCCATTAGCCAGCGTAAACCAGACCTTGGAATAACTATTTCTCGCTGTTCCAACACCAACCTTCTTAGCTGAAGCCCAATGAGGCTTTACTCCCGGCCCTCCGAATGCTTCTCCACCTACCTGTTTCCTTATAACATACATAAAACCACCTCATAAAATACCTTTGTAAGATAAATACTATACATGTTAATATTGTGTCTTATTGACAGCATTATATGTAATAGCGGGAGGTAAAAACCATATGCGAGGATTTGAAAGCCCCAGGATAGTTTTGATGATACGAGACCCTCTATGGATTTTTTGTTATTGGGATATAGATCAGGACAATCTAAATGGAGAGACATTGGTTTTAAAATTAGATAATATCACGAGAAATGAAACAACTGATATTGTCATCGATAAATATGCAAATAACTGGCACATATATGCAGGATATCCAGACGAAGAATTTCGAGTTCGCATCGGAACAATTGTCGGCAATAGATTCACACAAATTGCCGAATCCAATATTGTAAGGACTCCTCGCAATTCACCGTCAGATATATATGATGAATATTTTTCTGACATCTTTTATCGCCATATAAACCTGCACAATGAAATGAGTTCAAAATTTTTATAAAGGAGGACCAATATGCCAAAAGGATATGTTGCTATGATTTTGCACGCACATCTACCCTATGTACGTCACCCAGAACACCCGGATTTCCTTGAGGAGCGGTGGTTCTATGAAGCTATGTCAGAATGTTACATACCTTTACTGGATATATTTAACAAGTTGCGAGAAGAAAAGATTCCTTACCGTATCTCCATGACGTTGACGCCAACACTTGCTTATATGATGATCGATCCTCTGCTTCAAAAAAGATATTTGAGATATCTTGATAACATCATCGCACTTACAGAACAAGAAATAATCAGGACAAAGGATCAAAAACCTTTTAACGAACTGGCAATTTTCTACAATCAGCGTTATAAAACAATCTATAACTTATATATAAAAAAATATAATAAAGACGTTCCTGCAGCTATAAGGGATTTACAGGATTCGGGGTATGTAGAAATCCTCTCATCAGCTGCAACCCATGGCTTTCTCCCGTTTATGTCTTTATATCCCGAGTCTATAAAAGCACAGATATCCTTAGGTGTTGATACATACAGGAAGTTCTTTGGCAAAAATCCAATGGGATTCTGGCTTCCAGAGTGTGCATACACACCTGAAATAGATGAATTCCTGAAAAGAGAAGGTATAAAGTATATAATTCTCGAAACCCACGGCCTGATATACGGTAAACCGAGGCCTAAATACGGTGTTTACGCACCTATTTTAACACCCTCAGGTATTGCTGCCTTCGGAAGAGATGTAGAATCATCCAAACAGGTATGGAGTGCAACCGAAGGGTATCCTGGCGACTATAACTACAGAGAATTTTACAGGGACATAGGTTTTGAAGCCGACTATGACTACATAAAGCCATTTATACATCCCGACGGAATCAGATTAAGCACAGGCATCAAATACTACAGAATAACAGGAAAAACAGAGCAAAAGCAGCCTTACGTGCGACAAAACGCTGTATATAAAGCTGCAGAACATGCCGCCAATTTTATGTTCAACCGCGAGCAACAAATAAATTATTTATCCTCAATTATGGATAGACCTCCTTTGGTTGTATGCCCATACGATGCCGAACTATTTGGCCACTGGTGGTTTGAAGGTCCTGAATGGCTGGATTGCCTCCTGCGCAAAACCTACTTCGATACAAATATTTACCAATTTATAACACTGTCGGATTATCTCAATATGTTCCCTGTAAATCAGGTGGTTTCACCCAATCCATCCAGCTGGGGCAATAAAGGGTATTACGAGGTATGGCTAAACGCATCCAATGACTGGATTTATCGTCACCTGCACAGGGCTGAAGAGCGAATGACCCAAATGGCTAACGCATATAAAAATGCGACAGGTATCGTAAAAGAAGCATTAAACCAGGCTGCAAGAGAACTCCTTTTAGCTCAGGCCAGCGATTGGGCCTTTATAATGGATTCTGGCACAACGGTAGATTATGCCAAAATGAGGTTTAATATGCATATAGAAAGATTTAACAAAATATGTGATTTAATATTATCCAATAATATCGATGAATCATGGCTTAGAGCGGTCAATTATAGCGATAACATCTTTCCCGATATTGATTACAGCGTGTACGCGAGCGAAATGAAATAGTCAGCTTGCAAAAAGAAAGCATGTTGTACTTGAGGTGCAATAAAATTGCATCCTAAGTGCAACATGATTCAAAATACTCTGTTTATTTACTTTTACGTTAAATTGTATTATAATAATTTATAAATTTTTAAAACCATGGGGGAAGCTAATAAAAAATGATAAATGCAGCGGCCAGGATAAAAAATTGTTTAGAAAAAGTAATTTCTGACTTTACAAAGATTGAAAAAGGCAAAATCGTGATAATAGATGGAACTCCTTATTCTGGATCAAGTGCCCACGCCCTTTATAAGTTTATAAGTGAATCTATAAAGTACACCAATATTAAAATTTTATCAGAAAACGATTTGAGAATAAATCGCCTAAAGAATCTTAGACTTTTTATAAAAAATTTCAAAGAAGTATGTAGTGCCAATGTAATACTTACAACTCATATATACCGTAAATATAAAAAATCACAGGTTTATATTCAATTATGGCATGGTATACCCTTAAAAGCAATGGCTTTGATGGACAAAACTGAAAACGCAGACACAAAAAAGATGGTACCTAAAAATTTTAGTCAGTATGATTATATCATATCATCCTCTCCATTTTATAATACGCTGTTAAATTCGTGTATAGGCGTAGATGGTTCCAAATATATTGTTACAGGATTTCCTAGAAATGACATGTTGTTTAATGCCGATGCCAAAGAAAAGTTACAAAAAATAATCGGTCAGGATATTAGCGGCGATAAAATAATCTTCTATCTGCCTACATTTAAGGCAGGATATTATAATGATAGAATTGAAGGAGCTACTAGGAAGACAAATATTTTTGGTTTTGACAGTTTCAATTATGACCAGTTTAATGATTTTTTAGTCAAAAATAATATAATATTTATTGCTAAATTGCATCCTTTTGAGGAGAATATTTTCAAAGCTGAATTAAGTAAAAAATGCAGTAAAAACTTTATCTTGTTGACATCTGATGTGTTAAAGGAGCATAAGGTGGATCTATACGAGATCCTGGGCAGCGCAAACATGCTGATAACCGATTATTCCAGCGTTTATTTTGATTTTCTTCTTTTGGACAGGCCTTTGTTATTTATCAATAACGATATAGATATGTACGAGGAAAAGCGCGGCTTTTTATTAGGACCTTATGATTTTTGGACGCCTGGCCCAAAGGTTAAAAACCAAAATGAGTTGGAAATAGGAATTATCAAGAGTATAATGGGAGAAGACGAATACATAGAACAGCGAAAATCACTTATAAATGTATTTCACACCTATCGGGATAACAAATCTTCCCAAAGGGTATGGAATATAATAAAAATGTCATTTAGAAAGGATGTTATTTAGATGAAAGCTGTAATATTAGCGGCGGGTATTGGTTCAAGGTTGGGCAAAAAATTACCAAAGTGTTTAACTCAGATCAACAGCGATGAAACCATAATAGGAAGGCAGATTAGAATATTAAAAGAAAACGGCATAAACGAGATAATAGCAGTGGTGGGATTTAAAAAAGAACTCATAATGGAGTTTTACCCTGAAATATTTTATAAATATAATCCTCTCTATTCTGTAACAAATACTTCAAAAAGCCTTTTAGAAGGGATCAAAGACTTAGAGGACGATGTAATATGGTTAAATGGAGACACCGTCTTTGATGATAATATCATAAAATTAATAATGTCCTATGATGGAAACGCGGTAGCCGTCAACCGATCAAGATGTGCCGAAGAGGAAGTAAAATATAAAACTGACAATAATGGGTTTATTACTCACATATCCAAAAAAGTAAAAGACGCTGAAGGAGAGGCCGTAGGAATAAATAAGATATCAAAAAAGGATATAAATGAATTTAAACAAGCTTTATTAAAATGCAATGCCGATGATTATTTCGAGAAAGCCATTGAAATGATGGTAACTAAAGGCAAGCAATTTAAAGCTATTGATATAGGCGAAAATAGATGTATAGAAATTGATTTCAATGAAGATCTTTCAACAGCTATAGATTTGTTCAAGAAATAATCGATTGAAAAAAACTTGCTCTCATATTATAATAAAATTGAATTACGGCGCAATCAAAAAGCAAATGAGGTATGAATCATGAATATTTTAGTTGTGACTTCCTTTGATTATCCCCATGTAGGCGGTTTATCCACCCACGTGGAGATGTTAACAGGTGAACTCAAAAGATTAGGACACAAAGTCGATGTGGTATCCTTTAGTGACGTCAATAGACTTTATGCGAAGTATGTAGTCAGAGGGGTTTCATTCATATTAAATAAGCTCAAAAGAGGATTAGGAATAGTCTATACAAACAAGCAGAGGATTAAACTATTAAAATCTTTAGTGAATATAAGGTTGAACAAAACCAAGTACGATCTAATAAATGCAGAAGATCCCGCTGCGATGATAGCTTTAAAGGGCATCGACCTGCCAAAAGTTCTAACAGTGCACGGTTATGCTACTTTTGAATACTTGAGTATAGGATCTGTATTAAAAGATACAAAGCAGGAAGCATTTTTGTATGATATGGAAAGACAGGCCTACAATATGGCAGACGCGCTTATAGCAGTAGATACCAGAATAAAAAATTATCTTAAAGATTTTGCAAAAAAAGATGCAACCGTTATAAGAAATTTTGTAGATACAGATATCTATGACATCAAAAAATACGACGTATCCCAGTTAAAAAAGAAATTAAATGTCCCCGAGAACAAAAAGATACTATTGTGCCCCAGAAGGCTTACAGAAAAAAACGGAGTCGTATATCCTGCTATGGCCGTTAATTTGTTAAAAGAAAAATATCCGAACATAATGTTGTATTACGCCGGTGACGGAGAAGAAAGAGAAAAGATCGAAAATTATATAGCAAAATACAATCTTCATGATTATATAAAACTTCTGGGCAGTATACCCCATGACAGGATTGTTGAATATTTTTGCGTAGCAGACGTCGTTTTAATTCCCTCAGTGCATTCAAAAGGCATTGAGGAAGCTACATCCATAGCGGCAATTGAAGCTATGGCTATGGGAAAACCCACTATTGCCAGCGCTATTGGTGGTCTAAAGGAATTAATTGAAAACGGAAAATCAGGAATCCTCGTGCAAGAAAAGAATGAAATACAGCTAGCAGATGCCATACTTAAAGTCCTTACAGATGATGCACTAAGGGAAGCTTTGTCTACAGGAGCAAGGCAAAGGGTTATAGAAGAGTTTTCTTTGTCAAGTGGAGTTCAAAAATACCTTGATGTGTACCAAAAGGTTATTGTAAATAACCAAAAAAGATAGGAGTGTTGCAATTGTTTTTGAATAAGAAGGAAAGGTATAGCAATATATTGACATATTCTTTATTATTTTTTTTCATCTTCTTACCTTACAGAGAGGTATTAAGTTTGATATCTCCTGTTTTTAAGACAATACCCGATATATTAATTTTGGTATTATTTTTGACTGACATATTGAAAAATAAAGCATACAAAAAAATAAATTATACCGATTTGTCCTACTTATTATTTTTATTTATCGGACTTATCAGTACCATGTACAACCATATTGGAATAAAGGCTTTTATAGTAGAGGCAAGGAGCATCACACTGTACTACCTCATGTATTTTGTCATCAGGGATAAATATTTTGCAAATGAATTTAAATCAACACTAAAAAACATATTACTTGCTAATACGACTATCCTCATTATCCTGGGAACAATAGAAAAGGTGTCGTATAAAACCTTATTGTTTCCAAGAGTATGGGCAGAATCCATTATATACCCAAGTAATTTTTTAAGAATATACGGGGTATTTAACAACCCAAATACCTTTGGTATATACCTTGTTTTTGCCTTTCTAACATTTTTAATTCTCGATGTCGATTCGGGCAAAGTCAACAAATGGTTTTATTCCCTTTGCGTTTATGGCCTTGCCCTTACCGTTTCCAGAAGTTCTATAATTGCCATTGTACTTGCGATAATAATGATCATGTTGTTCATAAAGAACAACAAAAAACTAAAAGTCATTTTACTGATTTCATTTATAATAGGCGGTATTACTTATTTTGCAGTTGATTACGCTGGTAAACAAATTTATGCTTCTTTAAACGGCAAAAGCAGCATCAGTCAAAGTGAAAATATTTTAATTAAGAGGTTTAACGATCTTGGAACACAAAAAGATATACAAAAAAGTAACGCAAATGGACGTATTTTTTCCATAAAGACAGGATTAAAAATCTGGAGTGAACATAAATTGTTGGGCTCAGGTTTTGGCACTTATGGAGATGCTGCCAGTTTAATATTGGGCTCACCTATATACAAAAAATACAACTTGAGTGAAAATTTCTACACTGATAATGAGTATATAAAAATATTAACAGAAACTGGTATCCTAGGTACACTATCCTATATTTTATTCTTACTAGCTTTAATATACGAGGTCTTAGAAGATGGAAACAGGTATATGTACGCTATAATCATTGTAGCTTTATTTACCGGTTTGTTCTATAATATGTTTGAAGTTCAAATTTTTTCATTGTTTTTCTGGTTCTTAATGGGAGCAAAAAAGCAATTTGCCAAAATATAGCTAAAAACAAGGTGAAATATATGGATAAAATTAAAGTATTACACGTTATAGGTGGAGGCGAACTGGGTGGCGCAGAAATGCACGTTCTCACTATCTTTGAATACATCGACAAATCTGTTTTTGAGCCCCACCTCATATGCTTATGCAGAGGACCTATGTATGAAGAAGCCGTCAAAAGAGGTTTTAATGTAACAGTTGTCGAAATGAAGCATAAATTTGATTTCTCCACTATAAAACCCATAAAGGAATATATACAGAGAAATCAAATAGATATTGTCCATACCCATGGCGTAAGAGCCAATACGATGGCGCGCATCGCAGCATTTCTGGCACATAAACCTGTTGTAACCACATTTCACAGTTTTATAATGAACGATTACGATAGCAAGCTAGAAGCAATGGTGGCTAAATATATGACATTGGCCACCTCACCTATTTCCACAAAAATCATTACTGTATCCAATGCCCTTAAAAACGATTTGATCAAGATGGGCATTAATGGCAATAAGATTATAACCATATATAATGGAATAGATTTTTCCTCCCGTTTCGCAACTAAAACAAGAGAAGATGTATTGAACGAGTTAAACATAGACCCATCACAAAAAATAGTATCTGTCATCGCCAGACTTCAAACGGTCAAAGGCCATAAATACTTTATCGACGCTGCAAATATTGTATCGAAGCAAAGAGACGACGTTCAGTTTCTTTTAGCTGGGGATGGTCCCCTCAAAGAATCGCTGGTAAAGCAGGCCAAAGACCTGGGAATAAGCGACCGCGTTCATTTCATAGGACACCGCAGTGACATCGACAATATTTACGTGGCATCTGATATAATATGTGTCACTTCCTTGATTGAAGGGCAATCACTGGTTATAGTTGAAGCCATGTGGCACCAGAAACCTGTAATCTCAACAAATGTTGGTGGTCCTAGTGAATTGATATCCGACAAGAAAACAGGATTACTTATTCCTCCCGCCAACGCACAAATTTTAGCTGAGAAAATACTGCTGCTGCTCAATGACCCATGGTTAGCTTATTCGCTGGCATTAAACGGCAAAAAAAGCGTTGAGAGATTTTCTGTAAAAGAAATGATAAATAAGACAGAAAAAGTGTATAAAGATATAATCCAAAAATAAACTCAAAGTTCTTTAAGAATCGCGAACTTTGAGTTTATTTCTATTTTCCATCTATAGATTTTATCTTTTTTACATACATATCTGTAAGCTCTCTGGCGTATTCCTCGGTATAACCCTGGGCATATACTCTACATGCTGGTTGTTCAGGATCCGGGAGTACCATCGCCCATCCTTTATCGTGCTTTATTTTTGCTCCTTCTAAAACTTCATCATCCTTATTGGCTTCCTCGATAAGGCTTCTTATAATACGTCCCTTTGCATCCCAGCTACAGGGTACAATCTCTTTATCATAATAAAAATTAGGCAACCTATTCAAAAGTTCCTCAAGCGTGATCTTTTCCTTTGCCAGTATCTCTAATATTTTCACTAAAAAACTTATAGCATCAAAATTGAGGTCAAACTGTGTAATGCCACCGGAATTCCCCGTACTTTCTGCTATTTTCCCCATCCGCTCCTGTAAAGCCGTTTTAGTGTAAATCACCTGCTTGTTGCCAGCTTTCACCATATCAGAAATAGCATCAGGGCTATTAATAGGAATCACCACAGGCTCGGGGCTATCGCTTTGAATCATCAAATATGATCTCAAAGCTATCATTGTTTCTTCGGGAATAATCTTTCCTCCAGGTCCTTTAAGTCCCAGCGTTTCTCCATTATTGTCTATATAAAAGTCAATCTCTCCTATAGCCTGTATTTTACATCCACAGTAATTTAAAATAGTATTAAGTATCCGCTTCATGTAATCAGATGGTGTATTAAAACTTACAGTAAAATGTCTCTTTCGCAGGCTGTATGTGTCAATATTATTCAATAATTTTATCATATATACTTTATCGTAGTCAGGTATCATTTCCACATCCGTAATCTCGCCTACAATACACCTTTTAAAATCACCTTGAGAGAGAACATTTTCCAATTTTCGCTCCATGCCTTTGTCTATATTACACCCTTTGCTATCTAATATGTTTATGACCGATACTTCACTATCTTCAATGCGCTTTACGTGTACAGATCCACCCAGTCTATAATCTTTTACGGCAGCACGAGCCATAGGTAATATCAACGTTCCAAAATCATAGATATGGGCACCGGCCGACATCAAACCAGAGATCAAAGCCATTTTTAACATCTTTGATTGCACAGAATCATCACAGCTTACTCCTATTTTACCTTTTATGATACAGGGTATCACTGCTCCCAATCGCGCACAAAACTCTGGAGTCATGTCCACATTTACGTGACCGGATGCTCCATCATACCCAAAGATATTTTTCTTATATCGCGTACCCCATATTACATCACTGGACACAATACTTTCAGCATCAATCATCTTCTGTGGCCATATTTTTACATCAGGTTTTATTATGCTACCTTCTTTAATCAAGGTATCATCGCCAATGACGCTGTTCTCAAAAATACATACCCTATTTTTTAACTGCACTCTATGGCATACTACAGCAGCTCTTATCTCACTATTTTTGCCTACATAAGAGTTTTTCCATATAATACTTCTCTTTATAGTAGCATTGTCTTCAATAACAACATCATCTCCAATGACTGTACCGCTATCTATAAAAACATTTTTTCCTATTCTGACATTATCCCCTATTATGACATAATCACTTATAGAAGTATTTTCACCGATTTTTACGTTGTTGCCCATCCATATATTAGGTTTAAATGGTTTTTCTCTTAGATTTACCCTTATGCGGCCGTTCAATATATCTCGATGACAATTCATATATTCTTGAATATTTCCTATATCGCACCAATAACCCTCTGCGATGTATCCATATATAGGTTTATTTTCACGTAGTAACATAGGGAAGAAATCCTTGCTGAAATCAAAGACCTGTCCTTTTTTTATATAATCCAACACCTCAGGCTGTAGAATATAAATGCCGGTATTCACCGTGTCGCTAAATACCTCGCTCCAGGATGGTTTTTCCAAAAATCTTATAATCTTACCCGTGTCATCGGTTATCACCACGCCGTATTCCAAAGGCACTGCAACCCTTGTAAGCACTATAGTGACCAACGCGCCTTTGCTCCTATGAAATTCCAATGCTTTATCCAGCCGAAAATCCGTCAACACATCGCCGCTTATGACGATAAAAGGTTCATCCAAAAAATCTTCCGCATTTTTGACGCTGCCTGCCGTTCCCAGCGGTTCATCTTCTATATAATACCTCATATTTACTCCAAAGCACTTACCATCACCAAAATGCTCCTTTATAGTATTTGGCAGGTACTGAAGTGTAGCGCATATATCAGTAATACCATATTTTTTGAGTAGTTCTACCGTGTACTCCATTACCGGTCTATTAGCAACTGGAACCAATGGCTTAGGGATATTACACGTCAATGGCTTCAACCTGCTACCTATACCCCCTGCCATAACAACGGCTTTCATATTATACCCTCCTCTCTATTTCCTATTTTTTCAGGAATGGGTTTGCGGTTTTCCTTGTACCATGGAGATGTAGCAAATTCCAGTAAGATTTCGTTATAGACATCCATTGTCCTTTTACCGATATCCTCCCACTTATAATCCTTTTTAACCTTTGCATATGCACGCTTATAAAGAAGCTTGGCGTATTCCTCATCAAAAAGCAGTTTTAAAATCGCGCTGGCCAGCTCTTGCGGATTTTCAGGCTGTACTTTGATTCCATCATAACCCTGATCAATGATCTCTTTAAATCCACCCACGTCTGACACTATTACGGGAACTTTTGCTGCCATCGCCTCGAGAGCCACAATACCAAAGGGTTCATATAAACTAGGAAATACCGCTATATCCACATTGTTATAAAGCTTTACGCGGGTTTCGTCATCAATGTACCCTGTAAAAAGTACCTTATTACCAAGTCCCATATTGGAAACCTTTCTTTTATAATCTTCTTCTTTAGGCCCCGTCCCAGCTACTACCAACTTAACATCTGCATATTGATTAAGTACTATAGGCATTGCTTCTATCAGGATGTCAAGACCTTTTTCATGGACAAGGCGACCTATAAAAAAGATTATCTTCTCATTGGGACGTGCATATCTGGCTCTAAATATCTCGTCATAATAACCCCTTTCAAATTCGTCAATTCTTACTCCATTGGGTATAACCCTTATCTTATCAGGAGGAATATTAAAAATGTACTTAAGCTCATTCATCATATACCTGCTGCAGCAGATCACCTTCCACGATTCATACGTTAAAAACCACTCCACATTGCTTATATACCTCTGAGAGTCATTGTAAAGTCCCCTGTTTCTGCCAAATTCCGTCGCGTGGATGGTAGATAGAAGTGGAATCCTGTAAATATTTTTAAAAAAGCGAGCTGCATACGCTACCAGCCAATCATGGGCGTGAATTATATCAAAATCAACGTTTCTAAAAAGCCGTGTTCCTTCCTCCATCATAGCCATATTCATATGAGTAACCCATAAATTGAAATTCTCTGTTTGAATATTATAAGGGATCACCCTATGTACATACACATTTTCATCTACCTCAAACTCAGGCAAATTTTCATCCCTTACGGATAATACGTGGACTTCATTTTGTTGTGACAAAACTCTGGAAAGGTCCTGAACATGTCTTGAGAGACCACCTACAATCCGCGGTGGATATTCCCAGGATAACATGAGTATTTTCATTTTATTCCTCCTCATCAGAATATTTGATATTTATATCTGTTCCAGATAAGTCGTCTTTATACGCCTTGATCTTTACATGGGTGTGATCTTCAAAATATATGTTTAAAAACCTATCATCGGAAAACTTAATACCTATGACGGTCTTGCCAATAACCTGATCTTTAATAGTATTCATCATATCCTGTTCCAATGCCATCACCTTCTATACTCTTTTTAAACAAATAATTGATGTGGCCATCGTCATCTAATGTGATATTTAAAGTGCTTCCATCGTCAAATTCCAGCTTTAAAATTTTATTATCATGCTGCTCAAGGTTATTTATTTTTCTGCCAATTATATTTGATAGATTGTTTTCTATTAGTTTTAATTTGCGCAATTTTTTATCATATAACCTGTTAATTGTCGCCACTTTATCACCCCCACTTTATCACTCCCATATTTATATCAATTTTAGTATTTGAAATATTGCCTTTTTTATACAAAAAAATAACCCTTAAAAAGGGTTATTTTATAGATTTCTAAAACTCTATTAAATTGCATTCCGTTATTTCTTTCTCGTTATCTTCAGGGATCCTAAACGTCTTTATTTCACATTTTCCAAAAGTGGCTTTCCATTTGCGTTTAAGCGCAGGTACCTCTATTTCCACATCAGAGTTTACTCCATTAGTCTCATAGCAGCGCAATATATAGCCGTTGCCATCTTCTGCTTTTTTAAATACCGTAGCTATGACATTATCTTTCGATATCTTTATGCCTTCCATTTTCTGTGGTAAAGGCCCTCTGTGATATGTCTCCTGAACATGCATAAGTTTTACGTTGAATTCATATGCCTTTCTGGGAATAAAGCTATCTTGCCACGTTCCTTTGTGCGGAATCAAAGCATACCTGAATTCCTGTATTCCCTGATCCATAAACTCGCAAAATTCATCCCTGACTCCAAAATGATCGGCGTATATAGAACCGTTGACTACAGTCATCCTCATATCATTATCCTTAATATCAAAACTGTACTTGCTATTATTTAACAGCGCAAGGCCATATACCATACCTTCTTGTTCGCCTGTTAAGTCTATCCATTGCTGTCCGGGTTCTTCCTCACCATTTACAGGCCTTTCAATAAATCCATAGGGAATCTCATAGGTGGCCTTTGGCTTTAAAACATTAACAGGGAATGATAGTTTCAACATTTTGTGCTTTTCCCGCCAATCCAGTTTGACTTCTACCTCTATGTCAGGCTTGTGCCTGTACAGGATGAAATCCTGTCTTAAAATAGAGTCGTTGTATTTGTTTATGACTCTTAATTTAGCCCTTATAGGTCCATTTTCTATGAGCTTGACTTTTGCATCAGAGAATCTTGCTATTTCATCTCTGAATTCAAAAACCCCATGAGCCCATGTATCGCAATGGTTTATATCTATCACCACAGGAACAGCACCTTTATCCGATAAAATTTCGACGTTATTCTTTTTGTCGTACAACCTCCTTATATAGCCCGTATGTGGTTCAATCTCCAATCTGATATAATCATTTTCTAATGACGTGTCGTCAGCAACCAGAGATCCTTTGCTATTTACTTCAAATTCTTTATTTAGATATAACCAGTATACCCTGTAGCCCATCGCTGGAACATCAGCTACAAATAACGTATTCCATTTGTCATCTCTGCCATTGGTCTGCGGCCCTCTTATCTTCTGTAACGCCACAGGATTGCCTCTATCATCAGTTACACCCTTAACCAGCCTGTTTATTATTACAGGTGCTTTGACTTTCCACGAATGAGGATTAAAGACCACTACCGGTGTACCACAGTCATCATATTCCCACAGCGACCAATCCTTCTCTTTGCTTCTCACCTTTTCTATATCACCCATGGTATCTACAGCCCATGACATTTTCTGTAACGCACTGTTTAAGACATCAGCTGCCGTGTAAAGGGCTTCGCCGTGAAAATCCCTGGCATCGGTATAAGCATCTTTTATGCTACAACCTCCCATTATGTCGTGGAACTGATTGAACATAACCTTTTCCCACGCTCTTTGAATTCTCTTACCATCATAGGGCAAATCCACCAGATTGTATGCTATGGTAGCAAATTTTTCTGCCACCAGCAACGCATGTTCTGCTCTGCGATTGTTGGCCTTTATCTCTGAGACGGTAGAATAACAACCACTGGCGTGATGCTGCAGATCATCTCTGTAAACAGGCAGATCCACACACCTTTCGCTCATGGCCTCAAAATACTCATCAGGTGAGCTCATTATCAGGGCATCGCCGTATCGCTCCTCTTTCAAGCGCTTTATGGATTCAAGGTTTTTGACAGTAGGTCCACCGCCGTGGTTCCCCACCCCATAAAAAGCCATTAGATCTATTCCTTGTTCTTCAGCTATTCTCATCGTATCCTCTATTTTTTTATCAATTTCACCCCATGATGTACCATAGCCTGTGGGTATCCTGTACGCCATAACGCGACTGCCATCTGGACTCTCCCACCAGAACAGATTTCCCGGTACACGGCTGTTTTCATGATTGCCCGGCCTCATAAACACATAATAATCCATACCGCTCTTTTTAAGGATCTGAGGCAACATGCCGTTATGCCCAAAAGAATCCACATTATAGCCTACCTTTGCCATTACGCCAAATTTCTCAAGAAAATACCTCTGACTGTACAGGGCATGGCGCACAAAAGATTCTCCTGAAGGTATATTACAATCCGGCTGAATCCACCATCCCCCTACAATAGCCCAACGACCTTCTTTTACTCGCTTTTTTATCTCTTCAAACATCTCCGGCGCATTTTCTTCAACCCATTTATAATATGCTGCACAGGCGCTGGTGAAAACGAATTCCGGAAATTCATTCATTCTGTCCAGGGCTGAGCGAAACGTAGCTTTGACCTCTGCGAATCCTTCCTGCCATCTCCACAACCATACTGGATCAATATGGGCATTGCCTATGAGGTATATTTTTTTATTATTCATAAAAAAACCTCCATCCTTAAATTTATCGCCTGAACATAAAACGGGATATAAAAGGTTGCCTTATCTCTACAGCTCTATGAGGGCATAATTCCTGACAGCAAAAACATCGAATGCATTTATCGAGATCCACAACAGGCTTTTTGTTTAACATGGATAATGCTCCAGGAGGACAATTGGACACACAAACACCGCAACCCTTGCAACTATTATAGTTAAACTGAGGACGGGGCTTTACATGTTTGTTCAGATACTTTAAGACAAAAGGAGGAATCCTATCCATTAAAGCGAATCCCCTCAATCCAGGCACATCAAAATCTTCAACTGCGACATCTTTTACAGAGCACCCAATAACCTCTATGTTTTCCTTAAGGCCCAATCCCATTCCGTTAGCCCTTGCTACAGTTGGAACTTCGTCAGGTTTTAATCCAATAACAGATATAGCAATTGTATCCAGTGCAAAAGCGCTGGGTGATGCTATAATAAGCCCTACTTTGCGGGGCTTGCCCGCTGAAGGACCATTGCCTTCCATACCAACCACAGCATCCATTATAGACAGGGATGGCTTTATATGTAAACTCAGATCTATTAAAACCTGCGAAAAATCCTTTACATTAGGCATATTTAGATGATATCCAGCTTTGACCATTCCCGGTATAAAGCCAAATAAGTTTTTTACAGCTCCGGTATACACCATCATGCCATGGGTCTTCAATTTAGGCAGAGAAATAATTGCATCACAATCCCTGATCGCTTTCATCAGCGTTACTTGCTTTATGATCTTCCCGTCGGGAATCTTCTCCGTGATTTCACCTGTATCATAGTTGAGCAATGTCCCTGTCCTTTTGGCAACATCAGACATACCTGTCGCACTGTATATGGAACGAAGTAACCTTTCACTAAAAGGCCCACCGGGACTATCACCGATTATCGGTGTCGCACCGGCTTTTTGCACCAATTTAACTACCGCTTCTACCACCGAAGGATGGGTCGTCACCGCGTCGTCAGGCGAATTCTTTTTAAGCAGATTTACTTTTAGAAATACGCGGCTGTCTTTTTTGACGTAATTTTCTATTCCACCAAGGAGTTCAACGGCTTGCGCCACCGCCAGGTCTACATTTTTCTGGTCATAATCCTGACATTTTACAATCGATACTTTATCCATAAATACTCTCCCATTAACTCAACATAAATTTTTCTACCACGTGAGCTATTCCGCCTTCATCATTGGTCGGCGCTATATAATCAGCCCACGGTATAACCCTCTCGTCAGCGTTTCCCATAGCTACTCCCAATCCTGCATATCTAATCATAGATATATCGTTTAAACTATCGCCAACCGCTATTATCTGCTCCTTAGGTATGTCGAGATATTTTGACAAAATCTCAAGCCCCCTCCCCTTGCTCACCCCTTTAACCATTATCTCAAGATTGTTTTTGGCCGATTTAGTTACTTCGAAATCACCACTTTCCTCTATCCTTTTTCTTACCACATTGTCCAGAAAATCCGTATCATCATCACTTACCACAAATTTAACCAGATTATCTTTATATTGAGAAATTACTTCATAAGGATCATCTATAATTTCTATCATCATCCTCTCCTGCGGTGGTAATCTGTCGTTCCAGGTCTTATACAATAGAGAACCATACTTTAACTGTACTGTAAAAAGCCTATCCTCAGTGAAAAAGTGATAGTACAATTTATATTCCCGCGCTATCTCCAGCAACTTTATGACTTCCTCATAGGGCATATAACTCCTGTATATAATGCCATCTTTAGCCGATTTGTAAACAAGAGCACCGTTACACGCTATAACAGCTACATCATCGCCAAACATCCTGACGTATTCATTTATAGCCGGATAAATCCTCCCTGAAGCAAAAGCAATAACAGCACCTTTTTCTTTTGCCTTTTTTAGCGCCTGTATGTTTCTTTCTATAGGCATGCTTTGACTATTTAGAAAAGTTCCATCCATATCCATTGCTATCAACCTGTATCTCATCAAAACACCTCTTTTTCTCTTGCTTTTTTTATTTTAAAATAAAAAACTATTGCGGTCAATTGACAAAAAAACTTTTTTTGCATATAATATTATCACGTAAAGTATATGTTTATTAATAATTACTATTAAAGGAAGATTCGTATGTCGATAGAAGATCTCTCGATTATATTAAAAGAAAAGGGTTTTAAAGTTACACCACAGAGGCTGGCAATATACGATATGTTAAAAAACACTAAATCACACCCGAGCATTGACATGATATACAATAGTTTAAAGGATAACTTCCCGACCATGAGCCTTGCCACAGTGTATAAAACCGTAGATATGTTAAAAAAACTAAATCTGGTACAGGAACTCAATGTAGGAGAAGGAAGTTTTAGATATGATGCCAACGTAGCATCGCATCCCCATGTCATATGTTATAAATGCCACAGGGTTGATGATCTGGAGGATGCTGATTTTGACGACTTGATAGAAAAAGTCAACAAGTTAACTGATTACGATATCAAAAATCAAAAGCTTTATTTCTACGGCTACTGTCCTCAATGCAAGGGAAAGGATACCGCTAAATGACGGTATCCTTCTTTAATTTATCCATAAACGTTTTGATTCTTCTTACAGCTTCCTGAAGATTTTCCATTGATGTGGCATATGCCATTCTCACACAACCCTGTCCATTTTCCCCAAAAGCGCTGCCAGGCACAACTGCTACTTTCGCTTCATGCAAGAGCCTCGTGGCAAATTCTTCTGAGGTAAGGCCGGTTTTTTCTATAGACGGAAACACATAAAAGGCACCCTTGGGCTCAAAACACTCAAAGCCCATGTCCCTCAAGCTATCTAATAAATATCTCCTCCTTCTATCGTATTCAGCTAACATGATCTTTATGTCATCGTCGCCGTTTCGCAAAGCCTCCACAGCAGCGTATTGCCCCATAGTAGCAGCACAGGTCACGTTATACTGATGTACTTTGAGCATCTGTTTCGCCATTCCCTCTGGCGCTGCTATGTAACCTAACCTCCATCCTGTCATGGCATAGGTTTTTGAAAAGCCATTTATCGTGACAGTCCGCTCCCACATACCTGGTATGCTGGCAAAACATGTATGATCAATTCCGTATGTAAGCTCACTGTATATCTCATCAGACACCACAATAAGATCGTGTTTTTTCACGACTTCAGCGATAGCTTCCAGTTGTTCACGGGTCATTATCGCACCTGTAGGATTGTTAGGATACGGTAAAATCAAAACCTTACTCTTATCAGTTATATACCTTTCCAGCACATCGGGCCTTAAAACAAATTCATCCTCAAGATATGTTGGCACATAAACAGGCTTACCACCTGCCAATATGACACAAGGCTTGTAAGCCACAAAGGAAGGCTGTGGTATAAGCACTTCATCGCCCTCTTCTACCAGCGTGCGGATCGCCACATCTATAGCCTGGCTGGCTCCAATGGTCACAATAATCTCTGACTCCGGTTTATATGTAACATCAAAACGCCTTTTTAGATACCTGGATATCTCCTGCCTTAGTTCTAAAAGACCCGCATTGGGCGTATAAAATGTTTTTCCTTCATCAAGGGCTTTTTTCGCTGCTTCATCGATATGTTTAGGTGTGGTAAAATCAGGTTCACCTATGCACAGCGATATAGCTCCTTCCACTTCATTTACCATATTAAAAAAATACCTTATTGTAGAAATCTCAATAGATTTGGCCCTCTGTGCCACATATTTATCGTAATTCAAATATATCCCTCCTTACCTCTCTGATATTTATAAATAATTATACATTATATTTTGAATTTGTTCTACCATTGAATTTTTTAGCTGCAATTTACAATACATCGATTCCAAGAAAGTTTAAATTACGTATCACAATCTTTTTATTGTAGTTGACAAATATAACAATATATGTTATGTTTTTATAAAGTAATTTTATGTGGTAAAAGTATTAAAGCAAAATTTTTACATAAAATAATTTTTGGTGATGTGATATGTTGTTTATATTAAATCCTAAATGGAGGATGAGGAAGGAAAAGGGATATATCTTATTTTATGGAATGAATGATGAAATTGGTGCTGTAGAACGAAAAGCGATAGATCCTATTAAAGCTATAATATTATCTTTATTTAATGGTAAGAATACTTTTGAAGATGTTTATAATATATATTCATATATATTTAATGTAAACTATAATAAGGCACAAGCGGTCGTAGATAGCGTTTTTAATGAATTTCGACAATATTTTGTCGAATTTAATCCATATTATCACTATATAACTTATAACCCGGAAGACTTTATAATTCCTTTAGAGGAAATCGATTTAACAATTGGACGGTTGAGTGCCCCAGTAAGTTTTATTTTCTTATTAACTAATAAATGCTATACCAATTGTATATATTGTTATGCTGAAAAAGCTCCTGTTAAACAAGAAGATCTTTTGACTAAAGAAAGAATTCACTCGCTTTTAGATGAGGCAAAGTCAATAGGTGTTATAAATATTACATTGTCAGGTGGGGATCCTCTGACATATGAAGGCATTTTTGATTTATTAAAGAAAATAAAAGAAAATAATATATATCCATTTTTGTCTACCAAAAAATATATAGATGAGGAAACAGCAATCAAGTTAAAAGATAGTGGAATCGAAAAAATCCAATTAAGTATTGATACTTTAAACGATTTTGTTGCTGAAAAAATAGTTGGTGTTCCAAATTATGCTACACACATGATACAATCTATTAAAAATTTGAATAGAGTGAATATTAAGGTACAAATAAATAGTGTCATAACTTCTGTTAATAAAGATTATGTAAAAGACCTTATATATGGATTGTCCCAGTATGACATAGAGATTTTAAGAATTACTCCATATGGTAAAAGTATATATAGGAACGATGACAGTTATTTTCTTACAAAAAATGATTGCGATAGGAT
Source organism: Caldanaerobius fijiensis DSM 17918 (assembly GCF_900129075.1). Lineage (NCBI taxonomy): Bacteria > Bacillati > Bacillota > Clostridia > Thermoanaerobacterales > Thermoanaerobacteraceae > Caldanaerobius > Caldanaerobius fijiensis. The sequence continues at coordinate 40,244 of NZ_FQVH01000004.1, read as the reverse complement.
ATCGGAAATAATAGAAGAATATAAAAATAAATGTAATAAAATAAAGATAAAATTCAGTGGATTTACCAATTATAATAATAAAACATTAGAGGAATACATGAAAAGATCTAAATGCACAGCAGGCTACGAATCATTTGTTATACATCCGGAGGGCTCAGTGACTCTATGCGAGGAAATGCCCAGAAAACCTGAATTTATAGTTGGCAACGTTAAGAAAAATACACTTATGGATATATGGAATTCTGACGAAATTATAAAACAACTTATACCTCCGAGAGATAAATTTATAGGAACAGCTTGTTATGATTGTTTTGAATTTTTTATTTGTCATGCGGGTTTAGGAAGATGTTTTAGAAATTCATTAAAAGCTTATGGAACAGCATATGCTCCTGCACCTGGTTGCCCCTATGCTCCTGAAGAAGTAAGAATTTAAGTAACAGGTTTAAATTGGGGGAGAGATAATAAATGGTTTATTTGGGACCATATAATTTACTCGAAGATTTCTGTAAAAATGATACTTTTAATATTAATGATTTTCGAGCAAATATTTTTACTTCTATTGATAAAAAAAGATGGACACCTGAATATAATAATATAGAAAAATACAACATTAATGTAGGTATATTGTTACCCGCCAAAGTTTTATTTAAAAACAAAATAGTATATTCTTATCCTAGTATAATAAACGTATATGAAAGTTTTTATTTAGCGATGAAAACATTTTATAATTGCAAGATTATGGATTTAAATGAAGTAGAAAGTCAACCTGATTTAGAAGAGTATGAGAGATTCCTGAAATCTGTAGACATTATGGTCGTTTTTGCTAATACAAACTTTGTTTACGATCTCATAAATATAAGAAATAAATCTGATCTTAAAACAAAATTTATTTTAGTTGCGTTAGGTGCTGTTGCTTCTACAGGATTAGTACACTATGCCAATATGTTGCGAAAAAGCGATATTGTTTGGGTTTCATGTAATGCTGACGAGGAAATATTAAAAAATATTTTTAATGAGATAAAAACAGAAATTATACCGTATGGAATAGATACTAACATTTTTTCGCCTATGGATAAAAAAAGCGATATTATTCGAAAAACAAAATTGGCTTTAGGAATACCAGAAGGTAATTATTTATTAACATATTGCGGGAGAATACATCCAGAGAAAAATATTCATACGCTAATAGAAATATTGGCTGATATAGTTAAAGAAAAAAAGAATATTTTCCTTTGTTTAGCTGGTTCAGTTGACACTGATATATCCGCACCATATTACTTTAAATGCAAAGGTTATTTCAGTTATGTAAAATATCTTATAAAGCAATATAATTTAGGTCATCACGTCATATATGTAGGCCCTCAGCAACAGCGAAATTTGGCTACATTGTATGCTGCATCGGATATAGTTTTAGATTTATCAATAAATCCCACAGAAAATTTTGGTTTTGTGCCAGTCGAAGCCATGGCCTGTGGAACACCTGTGGTTTGTTCCAAAATCGGTGGCATAAAAGATACAGTTATAGATGGTCAAACAGGCTTTTTGATCGACACCATATTTTCGCCTTATGGTATTAATATAGATAGATATATGGCTATAGAAAAAATAAAATTATTGCTCAACAATGAAAACATGAAATTAAAATTTAGCGAAAATGCTGTTGCAAGAAGCAAATTTTTTGGATTGCCAAATCAGTTTGCGAAAATAAAGCATTCAATCAATAATTTATTTATTGATTCTGATAAAACCTTATGCACATTGAGCGATAAAGGATTAATTCTAAAAAAGAGATTTGATAAAGATTATGGTGATGCAAATAAAATATCATATGAAACTACAAAGATGTTAACAAAATATTATGTTTCTAAAATTGTTGATAGTCTGAATGTTCTTCCCAATATGTTTAAAATTAAACTATTAACGCATTACGAAATAATAAAAAAAGGATCTGATATTTATTTATATATAAAAGATCCCACTTGGGCTCGCAAATATAAATTGAATGAACAAGAAACTGTTTTTTTGCAATCGATTAAAAATGATAGATTTTATAACCTAAGGGATTTTGATGCTAATGAAATTGCCTTTCTAAAAGAGTTAAATAATGAGGGTATAATTTATATTGAATTTATTTAAATTTATGTAAAAGCATATGCCATTATAATATTATACGGAGGAGGTATACAGTATGAGTTTAGAAGAACTCAAAAAATCAATAAATAATTCTAATTTAGATAATACAAAAATAGACGAATACATAAGTAATAGCGATACCTGTACATCCTGCAGTAATTCTTGCCAGGGTGGTTGTTCAGCTGGTTGTGTTAATGGTGGAACAAACGGAAGTTTATCAAAAAAATAGGAGGTTGTAATCTATGGACTATGATAATTTAGATAAATTAAAAGATGCTATTAACTGCAATAAATTAAATGATGTTATAGCAGATAAAGAAAAAGTCGATAAAGATAATATTATCACACCACTTTGTACACAATGTTCTAATTCTTGTATGCCAAACTGCTCACCAGGTTGCATTAATGGTGGGCAATAATATGTTTATATTAAGCTAGTCGGCATATGCTTTTGCATATTTTAATTATCAATTTTTGTACCCCTTCCCAAATTTCTATTTGCTTACTGAATTTTATATCAATCCACGTTTTTTTAGTAGACCGTTTATCTGTTCAAAACTTATCCCATATTAATCTGCAATATCCCTGGCAAAACTCATCCCTTGAGGCGGACTGGGTACGATTTTATAGGTTCTTTTAGATTTCGCCATACCCCTTTCTAGTCCTGCTACCATACTTATCAGCTTACTATCTCCTTCTACATCTGCATTTATTTTATCTACCCGTGCGGCCAGTTCGTGGAGATGAGTTGCAAAAACCATCCTGTCACCTAATAATCTTACCGCCTTCACTATATCCTCTGCCAGATAAAGGCTTTCACCGGGACTGGTACTGACAAAAGATTCATTCATAAGTATAAGGCTGTACCTCGTCGCGCTCTCAAATATCTCCGCAAGTCTTTTGCACTCTTCTGCCAATCTTCCTTCTTTTATATTGAAGGTTTCTTCGACTGGAAAATGAGTATACACATTGTCTACCGGACTTATTTGTGCTTCACATCCCGGTATAAAAAGGCCTGCTTGCATAAGGATTTGTACCAGTCCTATAGCCTTAGTATAAGTGGTCTTACCTCCCCTTTTTCCACTATATTCCCTCCGCTTAAAACCAGGATTCTATCGGCAATCCGTGCTGACCCCAATCTGTGTGAAATCAATATCCCTGTTTTACCTTGCATGAGATCAATAAAATCCTTATATGGCTTAGAAATACTGCCCAGGATACAACCTCCTTAAACCCCTGTATCCCCACACCGGCATTTAAAATGAGTTTGTTGACCAATTGACCGATAATCCATGTCTCCATCGCCGGTATAAAAGCAAAAAGAACACGAATAATTAAAATAAGCAGAGAATAACTTCTCGCTTAGCGAAAAACCGCAGCTTCGCGGTTGGCATTTTCCGTTTTCACCTTGGAATTGTAAAGCTTGTAAAACGTCCCCTGCTTCCCCAAAAGTTCTTCAAAATTTCCCTGCTCTGCGATTTTACCGTCATCTACTACAAGTACTCTATCCGCGTATGCGGTTGTGGACAATCGATGGGTTATCAAAATTATGGTCTTTTCTTTATACAAATTCTTGAGGGATATTAAGATGTGTTTTTCGGTTTCTGCATCCAGAGCTGATAAAGCCTCGTCTAATAATATTATCGGTGCATCTTTTAATAGAGCTCTGGCTATGCTTATCCTCTGCTTCTGGCCTCCGGATAAGGAGCTGCCTCTTTCACTTACCCTGGTGTCAAGGCCCTCGGGAAGGCTTGATATAAACTCATAAAGTCCTGCTGCCTTCACCGCTTCATATATCTCATCTTCTGTAGCGTCCTCCTTACCCAAAACGATGTTATCCCTTATGGTACCTGTAAAAAGCACCGTATCCTGGTGGACATAAGCTATTTTACTTCTTAACTCATCAACATTATACTCTCTTATATCTTTGCCCTGTAAAAGTATTACTCCTTCGCAAGGATCGTAAAACCGCATAAGAAGCCTAAAAATTGTACTCTTACCTATTCCGCTCTCCCCTACAATACATACCTTTTCTCCTTTTTGAATACTAAAGGATAGATCATTCAGCACCATATCTTTATCATACTTAAAATCCACACCGCAAAACCAGATATATTCATTTTGTTTTTCTTTAACATCTTTATAACTTGCCTTTTGTACTATGCCTGTCTCCTTTTCCAGCCCTATTATCTCAAAGACCCTTTCAGCAGATGCCATGGCCATTACCAAACTGGTGAGCATATAGGACATCTGCAAAAATGGTGATATCATGTTTGAGCTCAGCTGTATAAAAGCTATAAGGGTTCCCGGGGTCATACTCTTTTTATATATATAATATCCACCGATTCCGTATAAAGCGATTTTAGACAAATCTTTTATCCACGCAGAGGATAAAACATTATACCTGTTTATTAGTTCAATTTTAAACTGGAAATCAAATAACCGCTGCCATCTATATCTAACTCTATTTACTATATCACGCTGTACGTTATAAGCTTTTATGAAGTTATAATTGGCCAGCGCCTCCTGGGTATCGCTTAGTGCTTCTGATTCAGCCTGCATTCTTTCATTTATGATTTTGCGCATCCTGCTGCCAAATATGGTCCCTACCGTGAGGAGCAGAGGCCCTACCCCAAGACTTATGAGAGCAAGAATGGTATTCATCCTGTATAGATATATAAATGAACCTATAGCTATAATTACATTTGTTATATAACCTATGGTAATATGCGAAAGTACACCGGGAGCGTTGGTGGCTTCGTTTAAAATCCTGTTTTCTATATCCCCTGTCCTATATTTGGATATTTCTTTGTATTTTGATGTAAGGTAACTTTCCATCATTTTTGTCCGGATCTTGTTAGCAGACCTGGCATTAAATAGATCCAAAATGTATTGCTGCGCTGAATCTATTATTATACTTAGAAAAAAGAAAAAGATAAAAAGGGCCAACTCTCTTGTAAATTTATTCATATCTTTGCCCACAGCAAAGTCCACTGCCTTTTTTGAATAATCGGCCATGCTGATGTTTGCATAGGTTAAAAGAAAGGATAGGAGCAAAGCACACATTATTAAAACGTACCATGGGCTGGATATCTTGAATAATTGCATATAAATCCTTAAATAGTTCCTTCTTTTCATAACAACCTCTCCTAGGCCAGATTTTCATCAAGGGTATTTAAACCATACATTCGGGCGTAAAGGCCGTCAGTATTGATAAGTTGCATATGGCTACCCTGTTCCACTATATTTCCGTCCTGCAGAACAATTATCCTGTCATAATCTTTTACAAAAGAAAGCCTGTGGGATATGGCGATCACCGCCTTGTTAGCCGAGATCTTATTCAGGGCTTGATATAATTGATATTCGGCGTTGGCGTCAAGGGCCGCTGTGGCTTCATCCAGCATAATTACTTTCGCATCCTTTAAAAAAGCCCTGGCTATACCAAGCCTTTGCCTCTGTCCTCCCGATAGCTGCATACCTTTTTCCCCTATGGTTGTCTGATAACCTTGAGGTAGGCTCATTATAAAATCATACAGACCGGCGGCCTTGACGGCCCGATCTATTTCCTCTCCTGTAGCGTCAGGTTTCACAAGCTTTAAATTATCCATAATCGTACCTGTAAATACCGCGGTATCCTGCAACACTACAGCCAATTCATCCCTCAACTCTTTGTAATCATAATTTCTTAAATTCTTGCCTTTGTAATATATGTTGCCATTATCCGGTTCATAAAAGCGAAGTATCAGACTTAACACAGTGCTTTTGCCCGAACCGCTGGGACCTACAATGGCTACTTTTTCCCCGGCTTTTACTGAAAAGGATACCCCTTTGAGCACAGGCTTTTCACTGGAATATCCGAACCACACATTGTCAAATCTCAAAAGGTCACTCTCAGCGCCGCTATCTTTATAATTGCTGGTATCATCTTGCTCCTGTGGTATATTTAGCGCTTCAAAGAACCTCCGGGCAGAAACGTTTACCTTTATGAGGTCTGTCCACGAAGAAAACAACCTCTCCATGGTACCTGATATATTCTCGCTGAGTACAATAAAAGCGGTGAACATACCTACAGAGATGGTACCCTTGATTATATATATGCCTCCCAGTGCGTAGAGAAGTATATAAAACCCTCTGTTAATAAATGCTGTCAGTACACCGTACAATGCCTTTAAAAGCCTGTTGTACATGTAATATTTTAAATATTTATTCCAGTACGCTGCAAATCTTTCCATAGCCTTTTCTGTATAGGTATAGGATTTTATTATATCCACATTCATTAATACATCCTGTGAATAGGCGTTGGCATCAGCAAGAGCGGCCTGAGTTTTCTCTGATGAGGCCGATATAGGCCTATCTGCTATCCTGCCCATTAACAACGTGGACAAGGCAAATATAAGACATACAAAGGTCAGTATCCAGTTTAAACTCACCAGGTAAATGATTGAAACCACCAGGAGAGTTATATTGGTTATTATTTGATCAATAATGCCGAAGATACCTATTATAGCCCTATCTATATCGTTATCAATTACGGTTATCAGCTCGCCCGAGTGATATACTGAATAGGCTCTATTGGTGGAAAACATTAAAGACTTAAAAACGGCGGCCTTTATATCTACATCAAGCCCCAGCATGTATTTTACAACTATCATATAATGCAAAAAGTCAAGAAAAGATCGCAGCATATAAATTAGAGCGCCAATTTTAAGGGCGTATACAAAATTTAAGAATTCTTTTCCCAAGGCTGAGTCTATCATTTCCTGGGAATATTTTACGACTGTTACACCCAGTACCGACATAAATACGGCTAATATCAAAGCCAATAAAAACAGATAATTCTTACCCCTACCATATTTATAAATTTTTTTAAGATTATCTACAACCTCCATTTTCTAAGTTCACTCCTTAACTTTCACTTAATACCATACATGAAAGATACGGTTACACAGTCTCAAAAACGAGATGCTCTCTTTTTCTTTATCCATACTTAATTACTCCTTTACATAAGCCTCAACATAGTATACTTCTCTACAGCATATAAACCCTGCTTTTTGTGCAACTCTTGCAGAAACAGAATCTCTAGCATTGCTATAATACGGAATCTTTCCTTGAGTAAGCTTATCCAATGCATATACTCTAACTATCTGTGTGCCCAGCCCCTTATTCCTAAGATGCGGTTTTATATAAATAAAATCCACATCCCAGATATTTAAATACGCTGGCGCACATGATAAATATCCTAATATTTCATCATTATCTATTAATGCATATATTTCGCCCTCTCCTTCTTCTACAAAAATATTGAACAATTGCTGCAATGTAGGGCGATTGGTAACCTTTTCATCAGTGAACCTACTCCATTCTATAGAGGATGGAGCTTCCTACTTCATTGACCGTTGTCTGCTGTTATTCAAGTAAATGCTATTACTATTTTAAGCATACCCCATACCACAAATTTGTCAATAAGGATTTTTTGATATTTTATGTCGTTTATTGTCACTTGCTCGACATTATGGGCAGTCTGCATCAAGTACAAGCTTGCAATTCTTTTTTGTTTTATTCATCTCTAACAAAGGTTACAACAGTTCTAGGTAAAAAAAGACCTGTCTATACAAACTATAGACAGGTCTTTTTACTACCTGAAGTTTAAATTTAAAAAATAAGGATTTATTAGAGCGCCTTACGGCTCTTTTTTCACTTTTTTATCACTTATTGCTAAGATATTCATGTATAGCAGCAGCTGCTTTCTTACCGGCACCCATAGCCAGGATAACTGTTGCGGCTCCTGTTACAGCGTCACCGCCAGCATATACGCCTTTACGGCTGGTTTCCATGGTTTCCTCATTGACGATTATTCCGCCCCACTTTTGTTTATCAAGGCCCTCTGTCGTGGATGTGATAAGAGGATTGGGGCTCTGACCTATCGCTATAATGACCGTCTCCACATCTATCACATGCTCTGAACCCTTTTCAGGTATAGGTCTTCTCCTTCCTGATTCGTCAGGCTCGCCTAGAGCCATTTTCACACACTCTATACCTTTTACATAGCCATTTTCGTCGCCTATTATTCTCACAGGATTTGTTAAAAGCTTAAATATAATCCCTTCCTCTTTGGCATGGTAAATTTCTTCTAACCTTGCGGGCATTTCCTCCTCTGAACGCCTGTATACAATATATACTTCTTCAGCTCCCATGCGCTTGGCAGACCTGGCTGCATCCATAGCCACATTGCCACCGCCTACAACGGCAACCTTTTTACCTACCTTAACAGGCGTGGGGTGATTCGGGAAATCATAGGCTTTCATCAAATTAATTCTGGTCAAAAATTCATTGGCGGAATAAACTCCGTTTAAATTTTCACCTGGGATACCCATAAACTTTGGCAATCCTGCACCTGTACCAATAAAGACCGCCTCATACCCCATATCAAACAGATCGTCAATCGTAAGTATCTTCCCTATTACCATGTTTGTCTCTATTTTGACGCCCATCCTTTTTAACGAATCTATTTCCCTCTGCACAATCTCTTTGGGCAATCTGAACTCAGGAATTCCATACATAAGAACGCCGCCCGGGGTATGAAGGGCCTCAAATACGGTCACCTCGTATCCCAATTTAGCAAGATCCCCTGCACATGTGAGTCCAGCAGGACCTGAGCCTATTATAGCTACCTTCTTGCCATTCTTAGCCGGCAAATCTATTTCGTCAACTCCATTTTTCATATGCCAATCGGCTACAAATCTTTCAAGTCTTCCTATAGCCACAGGTTCTCCCTTTTTACCTCTAGTACAAAGGGATTCACACTGGCTCTCCTGAGGGCATACCCTTCCGCATATGGCAGGCAAGCTATTGGTTTCTTTAATTTTCTGATATGCACCTTCAAAATCTCCCTGTGTTATAAGCTTAATGAATTGAGGAATCTGCACATGTACAGGACAGCCATTAACACAAGGCTGATTTTTGCACTGTATGCACCTTTCGGCTTCCTCTATCGCCATCTTTTCATCATAGCCCAGCGCAACTTCCTTAAAGTTTTTGTTCCTTATATCAGGATCCTGCTCAGGCATTGGCACTTTTTTTGTCGACATATTAGCCATTTAAGATACCCCCTAACTTGCACTGATGTTCGTATTCTTCCAATGCTTTCTTTTCCATATCTTTATACATTGCCTGCCTTCTCATGGCTTCATCAAAATCCACCTTATGTCCGTCAAACGCCGGCCCATCAACACAAGCAAATTTTATTTCGCCACCAACAGATACCCTGCAACCTCCACACATACCTGTTCCATCTATCATAATGGGATTCATACTCACCATCGTAGGTATATTATATTCCTTAGTAATCTGGCAGACCATCTTCATCATGATCAATGGACCTATAGCTATGACTTCATCGTATTTATTGCCATTATTAAGAAGTTCTTTTAGTACATCTGTTACAAAGCCCTTGCGCCCCTTGCTGCCATCATCCGTAGTGATATAAAGATTATCGCTGACAGCCCTCATTTCATCTTCCAGTATCACGTATTCAGACGATCTGCCTCCAATTATGCTATCTATCTTAACTCCATTTTTATGGAGCATTTTTACCTTGGGATATAATGGCGCCACTCCAACGCCGCCCCCTATAGCCAAAACTCGTTTAACATCAGGAGAAAACTCTACAGGTACGCCAAGGGGACCTACAAAATCATGCAACCTATCGCCCACATTTAATTTACCTAATGCCTTTGTACTCATGCCTACCTCTTGAAATATGATAGTAATAGTGCCTTTTTCGGCATTATAGTCCGCTATGGTAAGGGGGATACGTTCGCCATTTTCATTTACCCTCACTATGACAAACTGCCCTGGTTTTGCTTTCTTTGCCATGAGCGGAGAATTTATAACCATCAACTTTACAGTAGGATTCAATTGCCTTTTTTCTAAGATCTCATTCATGATCCATGCTACACCTCCATGTATATGATAACAGAATTATGCCTGGTTGTACACCAGGCATACAATAATTATTTTTTTGACAATATACTAGGGTTTTAACACTACCTTCAGAGCATTATCTATTTTCTTATCAAATACCTCGTAAGCTTTTAATGCATCCTCCAGCGGGAAAGTATGAGTAATAAGGCTTCTTAAATTTATCTTCTTGCCTTTTATAAGTTGTATCAGTTCAGGTATCCTGTTTGCATTAACCAAACCCCAGGATAACGTGATGTTCTTATCCCACAGCTTTTCCAGCGGTAACTCAACAGGTTTTGAAAATACTCCCACCAGTGATACCCTTCCGCCTGGTCTGACAAGACTCATAGCGGTTTCATAACTGGATGTACCACCTACACACTCTATTACCACGTCAGCGCCTCTGCCATCGGTCAACTCTTTTATTTTCTGTACAGGGTCTTCATTTGCCGAAAGAACTACATCGTCAGCTCCCAGTTCTCTAGCAGCTTCAAGCCTTCCAAAATTTCTTCTTCCTACCGCTATAATTCTTGATGGTCCAAATAATTTTGCAGACGCTATAGCGCACAAACCAACAGGACCCGCACCCACGATAGCCACTACATCACCAGGTTTTATCCGAGCATTTTCTACACCAAAATATGCTGTAGAGAGTATGTCTCCTACAAATAATACGTCTTCATCCTCCAATTCATCGGGAATTAGATGCATACCCATATCGGCATACGGAACCCTCACGTATTCTGCCTGGGCACCATCTAAGACATTTCCAAATAACCATCCACCATCTACGCAGTGAGCGTATGTTCCTTCCTTACAGTAAAAACACGTACCACACTGTGTTATACAAGACACTGCTACTCTATCACCAGGTTTAAATTTGGAAACCTGTGCGCCTACTTGCTCAACAACACCCACAAATTCGTGGCCTATAATCAATCCCGGCTTTACAGGATACTCTCCATGCAGTATGTGAAGATCTGTTCCGCAAATCGTAGAAGTAGTAACTTTCACAATCGCATCTGTTGGTTTTACTATCTGTGGTTTATCTACCTCCTCAACCCTTATGTCTTCTGGAGCATGAAACACTACTGCCTTCATTTTCGCCATTTTCTGTTCCTCCTTCAAAATTCCCTATTGTTAATTACTAACATGCAATATATTTGTATTCTAAATTATGGATACTGTGTTCTGTATCCATAATTTTTTGTAATTCAATTATACAATAATGTTATTTTGTTGTCAATATAATATTTATATATAATTAAATCTTGTAACTCGTTATATGGTATATAATGCTAAAATACTGAATTTATCAACTTCGATCGCCAATAAAAACCAGAGAAGCGTCATAAAATATTGACATATTATAGACAATCTTTTATAATATTTTTTGAATTCTATAAAATATTGAAAGGGGATATATTATGAATTGGTTTAGAATTCCCGGTGACATTGTATTTGGTAAAGGGTCATTGGAGTATTTAAAGCAAATCAAAGGTAAAAAGGCGATAATAGTTACCGGTGGCAGTTCTATGCAAAAATTTGGCTTTTTAGACAAAGTTAAGGAATATTTAAAAAGCAATGATATTGAAATCAAAATATTTGAAGGCGTAGAACCTGACCCGTCTGTAGAAACCGTCATGAAGGGTGCTCAAGCTATGAGAGAATTTGAGCCAGACCTTATAATTGCTATAGGTGGCGGTTCACCAATAGATGCAGCTAAAGCTATGTGGGTCTTTTATGAATATCCAAATCTCACTTTTGATGACATAAAAAAACCATTCTCAATACCTCAGCTTCGAAACAAAGCCAAATTTATAGCAATTCCATCGACCAGCGGTACAGCTACCGAGGTTACGGCTTTTTCGGTCATCACCGATTATTCAACCAAGATAAAATATCCTTTAGCTGACTACAATATTACTCCTGACGTAGCTATTGTAGATCCCCAGCTGCCCATGACAATGCCTGCAAAATTAACCGCGCATACCGGTATGGACGCATTAACTCACGCCATTGAAGCATATGTAGCTACACTTCACACGCCTTTTACGGACCCTCTGGCGCTTCAAGCGATTGATATGATATTTTCCAACTTAAAAAAATCTTATGATGAAGGCGACGAATATTCAAGAGAGCAAATGCATATTGCCCAGTGCTTGGCAGGTATGGCATTTTCCAATGCGCTTTTAGGAATAACTCACAGTATAGCTCACAAAATTGGTGCTCAATTCGGAATACCTCATGGCTGTGCAAATGCAATTCTGCTGCCTTACGTAATACAGTTTAACGCAAAAGAAAGCGCAGCAAGATACGCGAAAATCGCCCGGTATATAGATTTAAAAGGCAATAATGACCAAGAACTTACAAATGCTCTTATTGCTAAAATAAGGGAATTAAATAAGCAGTTGAATATTCCGTCTACATTAAAAGAATACGGTGTTTCAGAGGATTACTTCAAAGGCCATCTTGATTTCATTGCCGAAAATGCTGTAGCAGATCCGTGCACAGACAGCAATCCAAGAAAGATAAATGTTGACGAAATGAAGAAGCTTATTACATGTGCCTACTACGGTGAAAATGTGACATTCTAATTTATTTTATCTTTTAAAGTCCGGCGAAAGGTGGTTTCAATGGGTTACATCAACTTTGCAAAAGCTAACTGTAAAAACTGCTATAAATGCATACGTGTATGTCCGGTTAAAGCTATAAAAATAAACAATGATCAAGCAGAAATCGTAGAAGAATTATGTATAGCCTGTGGTCAATGCTTATTAAATTGCCCCCAAAATGCCAAGACCATAAAAAGCGATAGGCCTCTAGTAGAATCTTTTATAAAAAACGGATATCTTACTGCAGTTAGCTTAGCACCATCTTTTGCCGGCCTTTTTAATTTCTCCCCTCTCAAATTAATCACTGCATTGAAAAAGTTAGGTTTTAATTGGGTTGGTGAAACTTCCGTAGGCGCTGATATTATCGCAAAATCATATGAAAAAATTTACAATAGTTCAGAGTGGGATATAGCCATTACCACAGCATGTCCTTCCGTAAACCTATACTTTCAAAAGTATCATCCCGACCTATTAAAATATCTGATACCCGTAGCCTCTCCAATGATAGCCCATGGAAGGTATATAAAAGAACTGTTAGGCAAGGACACAAAAGTAATATTTATAGGACCATGTCTGGCCAAAAAAGTAGAAGCCAACGATGCTGGTTCTATTGATGCGGTATTGAGTTTTGAAGACCTGCTAACCTGGATTTGCGATGAAAAGATAGACGTGGAAAATTTAGATGAAAGTCCGTTGGATAATTATAGCACTCCTGTCGCCAGCAATTACCCTATAAGGGGCTTATCATATAATACGATCAAAAACAAATCAAAAAAACGCCAACATATCACTGTAAGCGGCATAGATCAAATAAACCAATTAATCCAGGCAATAAAAACAGGTCAATTAAGCAATTGCTGGATTGAAGCTACTGCATGCAAAGAAAGCTGTATTGAAGGACCTGGTATGCCCAAAAATAGCAATGTCATTATGGTCGAAGAGAGAATACGCAACTACGCAAAAAACAAACGCACCTACAAAGATGTAAAAGAATACACTACAAAAGTATTTCAGCACTATCCCAGAATCAAATTGAATTTAACAATACCCTCTGAAGAAGAAATAAGAAGCATATTAAAGAAAATAGGAAAAAATACAGAAAAAGAAGAATTAAACTGTGGTGCCTGTGGCTACAACTCGTGCAAAGAAAAAGCTATAGCTGTGTACAATGGTATAGCAAATCTCTACATGTGTCTCCCCTATATGCGCTCAAAAGCGGAGTCATTGGCTGAAACCGTATTGAAGACAACTCCTAATGGTATTATTGTGGCAGATGAAAATTTAGATATATTAGAAATGAACAAAGCAGCATTTCAGATGTTTTATTTAAATGAAAATAAAATCAAAGGCTTAAATATTTCAAATATAATGGATGCTGACTATTACTTGCAAGTTTTAAAAAGCAATAAAAATATAAAAGAAAAGATAATCCATCTACCCAATTATGATATTATAGTTAAACTTAGTATATACTATTTAAAAGATGAGCACTTACTTATAGGCATATATACTGATATAACAGAAAAAATTAATGAAGAAAAAGCCAAAATTGAATTAAAGAAAAAAACAGCTGAAATGGCTCAGAAAGTCATTTTAAAACAGATGACCATCGCACAGGAAATAGCCAGCTTATTAGGTGAAACCACCGCTGAAACCAGAGTCATGTTAACAAAGCTTATAGATCTTTTACAAGGCAGTGATGATGTGATATGAAATACTTTTTTGATTATGGCATTGCTTCATTAAATAAAATAGGTGAGCATATATGTGGAGACGTTGTGGAAATAGTGAAAAAATCTGATAAATTAGATATAGTAATATCTGACGGCCTCGGCAGCGGCATCAAAGCCAATATACTTGCATCACTTACTACTAAAATTGTTTTTACAATGCTGAAAGAAGGCAGCAATATTTCTGATGTTATCGATACTTTAACCCAAACACTCCCCATAAACCGCGAAAAAGGCATCGCCTATTCAACTTTTACTATTCTGGATATTGATGAATCTAACACCGTTTATATTACTGAATATGAAAACCCTAAAATCATATTCATTAGAAATAATAAATTGGTGAATCTTATGCCATCATCAAAAAACATCAATGGCAAAATTATACGCCAGTATAGCTTTCCTCTAAAATTAGGCGATACCTTTATCATTATGAGTGATGGGATTGTAGGAGCCGGAAAAGGAAAAATAACAAATACCAGATGGCAATGGCATGATATAGCCCATTATGCAGTACATCTGTGTTCCCATGATTATTCTGCACAAAAAATCGCCAACATTTTACTGACGATCAGCAACAACTACTATGAAGAAAGTCCTCAAGATGATATGACGGTTGTTGCAATCAAAGTCAAAAAACCACAGCGGGTTAATGTCTTAATATGTCCCCCTCAAAATCAGAACGATGATGAACTAGTTGTAAAAAATTTTATGAAAGACAATAAAGATCCTATAAAAAGAATTGTATGCGGTGGTTCTACTGCTCAGATGGTTTGTAGAGTTCTAGAGAAAAAACTTCATAATGACGACAGGATATATGATCCTGAAGTTCCACCTATATCATTTATATCAGGTATTGACTTAGTAACAGAAGGGTTGTTAACTTTAGATAGAGTCGTAAAAATCATAAGAGAATTCCACAAAAATCCCTTAAATAATATAAACTTTAACAAACAGGATGCCGCAACACAGATGGCAAAAATACTATTGGACGATGCCACTCACATAAACTTTTTTATCGGTAAAGCCGAAAATCCACAGCACAAAGACTTCTATATATCAAAACATGAACTCATAAAGCAATTGATCGATTTGCTTATCACTGCATGGGTCTACTTTTTCTATCGCATACACCATCGCACTGGAGAAAATATCCCCTCTTCTGTCTTTCCCACCTGAACTTACCCTCTGAGCCGTGTAAAGCATGTCGCTCATGAGGCATGAGATATATCCCTAACTCTTCCATAGGTTTACAACATTTTCTGCCGCACAATAGACCACAATCTCCACCATCTTTTAGCGGAGATATATCAAGTAATCTGTATGCCCTTTTAAACAACCTGCGGTATTTATATGACAGAACCTTTCTCTTATAAGAATCCCTCCGAATGCTTTGCAGCAACAAAATCCCTCCTTTAGCTAGGTAAAATCAAAGGACTTTGCAACCTTTATCAAATCAGACTTGCAAAGCCCTTTACCTGAATTTATCTTAGTCCCATCTTCTCTTGAACACGCCTTAAGGTTTTTTCAGCAATAACTCCTGCCCTCTGGGCACCTTCAGATAAGACTACCCTTATCTCTTCTTCAGATAATGCGTAATACCTATCCTGTATGCCTTTCAACGTATTTACAGTGACCTCTACCAGATCCTTCTTAAGAGCACCATAGCCTTTGCCCTCATACTGTGCCACCACTTCATCGACGCTCTGGCCTGTCTGCACGCTCATAAGCGATATAAGGTTGCTGAGCCCCGGTTTATTTTCGGGGTCAAAATATATTCTGTTTTCCGAATCGGTAACAGCCCTCATGATCTTCTTTTTCACTTTATCGGGCGTGTCCAGAAGGGATATGCGGCCCATTTCATCCTCTTCGCTTTTGCTCATCTTTTTAGTAGGGTTAGTTAGTGACATTATCCTGGCACCTATTTTTCCTATAAGGGGCTCGGGAACCACAAAGGTTTCACCGTATCTATTATTAAAGCGCTGCGCTATATCCCTGGTAAGCTCAAGATGTTGCTTTTGGTCTGCCCCTACAGGCACATAATTTGTATCGTAAAGCAGTATATCTGCCGCCATAAGATCCGGATATGTGAAAAGCCCTACAGATACATTCTCCTTGCCTCTGCTTTTATCCTTAAACTGAGTCATGCGGCTCAATTCCCCAAAGTACGTCATGCATTCCAAAAGCCACGCCAGTTCACTATGTGCTGGCACGTAGGATTGGACAAAGATAGTGACTTTAGATGGATCCAATCCAACAGCCAGATATAATCCTGCCAGCTGTATTACTTTTTTCTTTAGCTCCACAGGATCCTGAGGTACCGTAAGGGCGTGAAGATCAACAACGCAAAAAAAACATTCATGCTGATCCTGTAATTCTACAAATTGCTTTAGTGCCCCCAGATAATTTCCAATATGTATATCACCAGTCGGCTGTACTCCTGAAAAAACTCTTGCCAATGCGCTTCAACTCCTTAGTCTCGTCTCAATTATTCTATATCTCTTATTATATCACAAAATATACACTGATACGTAATTGTTTTTCTCCTTTTTTATATTCTAAATTTGTGCTAAAATAAAGTTTAATAAGAAGAAACTGATGAGGAGCGATTAAGATGAAAGTTGCCATAGGACAGATCAATCCAACCGTAGGCGATCTGGTTGGAAATGCTAATAAAATAATTGAATATGTAGAAAATGCCAAAACAAAAGGTGCTGAACTTATTGTTTTTCCAGAACTTTCAGTTATCGGCTATCCACCAAAAGATCTTTTATACAATCCCGATTTTCTACATCATGTAGAAATAGTATTAAACGATATCGTCAACAAAATACACGATATATACGCGATTATTGGCGTAGTAACAACGACAGGTGATGGCTTTTTGCGCAATTCAGCAGTACTAGTTCGTGATGGAAGGATAGTCGATAAAGCCGATAAAACCCTTCTGCCGAACTATGATGTATTTGATGAGTCGCGCTATTTTATTCCATCAAATAACATACACTGTATAAACATCAAAGGTTTGAAAGTCGGTGTAAGCATATGTGAGGATATATGGAATGATAAAGACTTTTGGGAGCGTCCGCGATATAATATCGATGTGACAGAAGAACTGGTAAAAGAAGACCCCGCTTTCTTCATCAATATATCCGCATCGCCTTATAATTATAAAAAATACGAACTGCGCTCTCATATGATCTCAAAAATCGCTGAAAAATACCATAAACCTATAATATATGTAAATCAGGTAGGTGGAAATGACGAGCTTTTATTTGATGGTTCTAGCTTTGTGGTAAACGCAAAAGGCGACATTACAGTACAAGCCGGATCCTTTAAAGAAGACTTCATGGTCTTCGATATAGAAAACCTGGATAACGGCGAATGCATAAATGTAAATGAAGATATATCATGGATATACAATGCATTGGTAATGGGCATCAAGGACTATACAGCCAAAACGGGATTCAAAAAAGTAGCCATAGGCTTGAGCGGTGGTATAGACTCAGCCGTAACATGCTGTCTCGCCGTTGAAGCATTGGGCAAAGAAAATGTCCTCGGCGTATCAATGCCATCCAGATATTCATCAGAAGGAAGTAAAAGCGATGCCAGAATACTGGCAGAAAATCTGGGA
The DNA here is from genome assembly GCF_900129075.1 of Caldanaerobius fijiensis DSM 17918. Classification (NCBI taxonomy): domain Bacteria; kingdom Bacillati; phylum Bacillota; class Clostridia; order Thermoanaerobacterales; family Thermoanaerobacteraceae; genus Caldanaerobius; species Caldanaerobius fijiensis. The sequence continues at coordinate 22,170 of NZ_FQVH01000004.1, read as the reverse complement.
ATTGAATTTAGGACATATCCTATCGAAGATGTTTTTAAGGCCTATTTAAAAGTATTTAACGGAGACGGGGAACCTTTAAAAGATCTGGCAGAAGAAAATATACAAGCGAGGATAAGGGGCAATTACCTTATGTTCTTATCCAATCGCGAAAACAGGCTGGTCCTCACCACAGGGAATAAATCGGAACTGGCCATGGGATATTGTACGCTATACGGTGATATGGCAGGGGGGTTAGCTGTCATATCGGATGTCCCGAAAACCATGGTCTATGAACTGGCCCGGTATATAAATAGAGATCGCCAGATTATACCCGAGTCCACATTGACAAAGCCACCTTCTGCTGAATTAAGGCCAGACCAAAAGGATGTGGACTCATTGCCTCCCTATGAGATACTTGACGTTATACTGAAGGCATACATAGAAGATGAAAAATCCATTGATGAAATAGTCAGCATGGGTTATTCTGAAGATCTGGTAAGGGACATCATGAAAAAGGTCAACAGAGCAGAATACAAGAGAAGACAGGCCGCCCCTGGACTCAAAGTCACCACAAAAGCCTTTGGAATAGGAAGAAGAATGCCTATAGCCCAAAGATGGCTATAGGCTTCTTTAATTTCCCATATATATTTCAATGCGGTGTTGTGCTCCATCGTTTACCATGTGTATTACATTATCTCTGATTAGCTCACCGTCTAAATACGTACTCTTAACCCCTTTATTTACTCCCTCGGGATTTTTAATGTTTATAATATATTGAGTGTCTTTGTACCTATAGCTGATCGTATATTCTTTCCACCCCTTAGGTATACACGGGTCAACCATCAAATCACTACCTCTTATTTTTAATCCTAAAATATGCTCAATGCCTACTCTGTACATCCAGCCAGCTGCCCCCGTGTACCATGTCCACCCTCCTCTACCTTCATGGGGCTGAACTGCATATACATCCGCTGCCATAACATAAGGTTCCACCTTATATATCGATACTTCCAAAGGTGTACGGCTGTGGTTTATGGGATTTATCAGGTTATAATACTCCCACGCCTTATCGCCTTCTCCAAGAAGGGCAAAAGCCATTATTACCCATACGGCTGCGTGGGTGTACTGCCCACCGTTTTCTCTAACGCCTGGAACATAGCCTCTTATATAACCCGGCCTTAAATCTCCTTCATCAAATGGCGGCATCAATAATTTGATAAGCCCACTTTCCTTACTTATCAGGTAATGTTCTACAGCTCCCATGGCTTCTTTGGCTCTGTTGAGCCTGCCTCCACCGGATATCACTGACCAGGACTGAGCGATGGAATCTATCTTGCATTCAGAGTTCTGCACAGACCCCAATGGAGTTCCATCATCAAAGTATGCTCTCCTGTACCAGCTGCCATCCCATCCGCTCTCTTCAATGGCATCAACTATTTTCTGAGCAAACTCCCGATATTTTTCCGCCCTCTCGCTGTCACCCCACATCTCGCACAAAGGAATAAACCTGATCAAAACGGTATACAAAAACCAACCAAGCCATATGCTTTCTCCTCTGCCTTTGTTGCCAATTGCATTCATGCCATCATTCCAATCCCCTGAACCTATAAGCGGGATCCCATGGGGACCAAATCTCAATGCGCGGTCTATGGCTTTAACGCAATGCTCATACAGCGTCGATCTGGTATCAGATACCAAAGGTTTGTTGTATCTCTCGTCTTCATCTTCTTTCAAAGGCTCATCTATGAGATATGAAATTTCTGATTTTAATATATCTGCATCCCCTGTGCAGGTGATGTAATCCGCTGTTACAAAGGCAAGCCATAAAAGGTCGTCAGAATATCTGGTCCGTATACCTTTGTCAGATCCCGGATGCCACCAGTGTTGCACATCTCCTTCTTTAAATTGATGGGCGGCGCTATTTAATATCTGTTTGCGCGTCAACTCAGGGTATATATAGACAATGTTCATAACATCCTGCAGCTGATCTCTAAAACCATATGCACCGCCAGATTGGTAGAAAGCGGATCTTGCCCATACCCTGCACGCAATAGTCTGATATGGCAGCCAGCAATTAATCATAACATCCATAGACGCATCAGGGGTTTTGACCTGTATGGTTTTTGTAAGGCTGTCCCAGAACCTTCTCACCGCCTCATATTCTGCTTCTGCGTTATCTGTATTTCTATACTTAAAACACAGATTTCTAACCGTCTCTATATCGCGGCATTGTCCTAGCAAAAACGAAACAATCTTTTCCTCCCCCTTACCCAACGTTATCCTCACCTGTAATGCCCCACACGGATCATATCCTGCACCAACCCTTCCGGATAGTTTTTTCCTCCTCAGGGCTTCAGGAGAACCCAGGCTTCCGGATATGCCTATAAACTCCCGGCGATCTCCAGTATAGGATCTTTCACCTGTTTCTGATGTATCCAGAAAGGCGATCCTATCCGGAAAATCTTCGTTATAGCTGTTGCGTATGAGCAAAATACCGGTATCCTCATCTACCTCTGTGACAATAAAAGGCGCTGTCACCTGATCGGTTACCCCCATCACAGGCCTTATATAATACGTAAGACTTAAAGGTCGCGTATCCCCTGTGAGGTTTTTAAGTTTTAATAGACATATCTTCACAGGATCATCTTTTGGGACAAATACTGTTAATTCTTGCTGAATACCATTGCTTATGTGTTGAAATACTGAATAACCCTGCCCATGTTTAATCAAATAGGGCTCGCTATCCCTTATAGGTTGTGGTGTCACAGTCCATACCTGTCCGCTTTTCTCGTCCCGCAAATACAACACTTCCCCTGGAGGATCAACGACAGGGTCATTATACCAAGGAGTCAATTTGTTTTCGCGGCTATTTTCTGCCCAGGTATAACCTGAACCCGATTCGGATATCTGAAATCCAAAATGTTCATTGGAAACTACATTTATCCATGGGGCAGGTGTATTCTGCCCATCTTTTAAATAAATAATATACTCCCTGCCATCATGGCTAAAACCACCTATGCCATTAAAATGTAAAACTTCCGGCATCATAAGGGGTGTATTATCATATTGTGTGCCATCTTCCCATTCTCCTAGCTCGGGTAAATCCCCTTCTTCTTCCAATGCAATCTGCTCGTAAACAGGTCTATCACCCCTCAATACCACTCTCGCCACTTTATAGAACAGCTTCTTAACTTCTTCGTCGATATTATTGGCCTGTACCAGATGTACCCCTCCAGGTCTTCCGACCAATTCTCTGGCATGACTGGCCGCAATAGCTTCTTTTATCATGTCATTTAACGGCTGTAAATAGCTGCTTTTATCTTCATTTAATATGACCAGATCCACATTAAGGCCTTTAACCCGCCAGTATTCGTGAGCTCGTATAAGTTGATGTACGACATCAATGTCTTCCGTGTCGTCAATGCTTACGAGGACAATGGGCAAGTCTCCTGATATGCCATGTGCCCATAACGCCGATTGCCCCTTCAGGTTATTTCGGATTTCATCATGCCTATTTCGCCTCAATGGGCTGATAAACAGTATCTGCGGTATTATCTGCTGATATAACTGTATTTCGCTGGCTTTCATGTTTAAATATCTGGATTCGACTCGGCTTCTTGTCAATGCCAGTTCAAAAGCCCTCTCAATAGAACCACTGTCATGGTATTTTGCCGCCAGCTTTAAGGCTTCGCTACGGCTTTCTGCTATACCAGTTGTATAGGCGATCCTGACGGTCTGCCCTGGCATTATCTTTATCCTGCGCCTAAGGCTCATTATAGGATCTAATACAGGCCCTGTGGTATTGGAAAGGGGATGATCCACATCCAGCGCCACCGGATCTTTCAGAGAACGCCCTCGCCCGATAAATTTTGATCGATCCGTCTCATACTGGACATCTCCCACCAGTTCACCCCCGTCCACTGTTACGGTATGGAATACCCAAAACGAGCTTTGGTCGCTGCTCCTTGGCCTCCTATTGGCCAATAAGCTATCATATTCGCTTATATACTCCGTCTTTACAAACAAATTGCTGAAAGCAGGATGGGCTACATCGGCAGACTGCGGAGCCATCACCAGTTCCATATAGCTGGTTATCTCTATCGTCCTCGAATGCTCGCTGTGATTGGTTATATTTAACCTCCTTATTTCAGCTACATCGCTGGGTGAAACTATTATCTCTGTGTGCGTGTCGATGTTCCCGTCAGTTCTGAAAAATTCAATTTTGTGCTGTGAAAACACCACCTTATATTTATCTGGCATAACATCATAAGGCGCATACGTAGCAGACCATACGTTATTTGAGTTTATATTCTGTATATAAAAGAGCATCCCATAATCCCCTAATGGATCCTCTCTCCACCTCGTGATAGATTGCCCTTCTCCCACGCTATAACCAGTACCTCTATCTGTTACCATTATGGAATAATTTCCATTAGAAAGAAGGTGGACATCGGGAAGAGGGCCTTCATTGAGCCGCGGCATCCTTATAACCTCTACTTCTTCCTGTTCTACTACCTTTACTGGCTCGTAATGGGTTTTCTCTTCATTTTTAAAAGTAATTCCATCAGGTAATCGTTCCTGTAGCAACATCTCGGCGGAGCTTATCACAGGATCCGAATGGAACCGCTTTTGCATAATGTTGTCGTTCAGATAATTATCAAGAGCCAGAAAGCTCATCCCCTGATGATGTACCATAAAGCTCTTAACTACCTTATATTTCTCTCCCTGTACCAGCCTGCCAGTGGTGTAGTCTATAGCCTCGTAAAAGCCATAGGGGCCATCCACACCATGTTTTTTTAACATGCGGATATTTTGCATAACGCCCTCCGGATCTAATGGCAATGCCAACATAGTGGCGTAAGGAGCCACCACCACTTCATTGGCAAGTCCTCTTTTTAACCCGAGGGAAGGCACACCAAAGGCTTTATACTGATAATTCAGATTAATATCGAAAGAATAATAAGCGGATTCAGATGTACCCCATGGCACTTTTCGCTGATGCCCATAAAGTTTCTGCGCCCTTATAACAAAATAATATGTTTCGTCTAATAAGGTGTTTTCATAACTGCGCATGGTAAGCACCGGCATGAGATACTCAAACATTGTACCTGTCCACGATACCAGCCCTCTGTAGCCTTCTACTACTGTAAGAGCTCGGCCCAGGCGAAACCAGTGCTTTTTATCTATCTCACCCCTGGCAATAGCGATATAGCTGGTTTGCCTCGCTTCAGAAGCCAGGAGGTCATAGTAGGACTTAGAAAGCTGTCCTTCCTCTACATTATAACCGATAGAAAACAGCTGCCTGACCGGTACATAAAGAGGCTCAAATTGGGTAGAATCTATCAACCTCTTTAACCTGTCCACCAGGTTATTTACCCCTTCAATCGCCTTTTCTACATTTTCTTTAGCGATTATGATCTCGTTTTTGAAATCCTGAATCCACGAAATGATGCTATCGTCCTCAATATCTTTTGCGTATCTATCCAGATCACCTATAGCTTTACTATAGGTGCTTTTGAGCCCAATTAGCGAGGTGTTTTTTTCAATTTCGCTTACAATAGAAGCGATAAATCCTATTCCTTCCCACTGGGGCATTCTAATGTAACCATCAAGCCACGGCATCAATTGGCTCTGCTCTTTTAAATAATCTATTACCATGTCCTTTGCCTTTTGATGCCATACCAGATCATTTGTACCCACAGACACTTCCTCTAGATCTGTTTTCAACTTCTCTAACAATTTTCTAAAATTTACAATAGATATATCGGAGCAAAGCGCGTCCTTTAAAGGCCTTGTATCTAAAGTTGCATTACCGTTTTCAGATTTTATAAGCTCAATGGTATCCTGAAGGCCTTCAATATATGTTTTGTCAAAAACAGGACGTTTCATATAATCCAGAAGGCCCTGCCTCAATGTAATCATATACGCCACCAGATTACCGCTATCTACCGTAGAAACGTACCTTGGCCTCAGCGGTCTCAGCGTACGGGTATTGTACCAGTTAAACAAATGCCCATTCCACTTATCCATTTTTTCTATAGTAGAAATCGTGCTATCAAGTCTTTCTATCATTTTTAAAGTGCTCAAATATCCCAAGTCCCTGGCTGAAAGAGTCGATATGAGCAAAAGGCCTATATTTGTCGGCGAAGTCCTATGGGCAATACCATTGGGCGGATCCTCCTGATAATTATCCGGCGGCAAATAATTGTCATCAGGACCTACAAAATCTTCAAAATACCTCCATGTTTTACGGGCAATGAACCTCAGCTCCCCTATATCTTCTTCAGACAGCCGTTTTACTTCTCGCTCTACCGGCAGACTGATGTAATACGCTAAATAAGGAGATATACTCCATAAAGCGAGCAATGGCAATGTAAGCTGCCAGGTAAAGGGAAAAAAACTATAGTCAAGGGCAAATATCGCTAGTGCTTCCAGTACAGCCACCCACATCCTTCTAAAAGAACTGGATATATCATTTTTCAGTTTTCGCTCCATGTCCGCTGCAGTTACCCATTCCATGAGATTCTTTCTGGTAAAAAACACCCTCCACAGCGTGCGTATTACGGCATCAGACATTAAATAAGCCTGATACGGCATAAAGATAAACAAAACTAACGCCCTATACAGTGCTGCCTTAAAGCCCGTAATCACCGGCGAAAATCTTTTTCCTTTTGGAATCCAGATCTGCCCCGACAGTAGCAGATCAAAAGCTTCCAATACAGCAGGAAAAGCTACTGTGAGCAATATAAACCCAAACCATATATAAATATTTCCAGGAAATACACTAAAAACCATAGCAGTCAAAACCATCAAAGATGGCATTACCAGGCTTCTCCTCAGGTTATCAAATATCTTCCACTTTGATACTACAGACAATGGATTGCGTACAACTTTACCCTCTCTATTTTTAATTTTTGAAAATAGCCATGGAATCAGTTGCCAATCGCCCCTAACCCATCTGTGCAATCGCATGGCATAAGAGTTATACCTGGCAGGATATCCATCAATCAGTTCCACATCCGTGACAAGACCCGCCCTGACATAAGAACCCTCCAGCAGGTCATGGCTTAATATAGAATTATCGGGTATGGCATCGCGTAAAATACGCTGAAAAACTTCCACATCATATATACCTTTACCTGTGTATATACCTTCTCCAAATAAATCCTGGTATACGTCAGACACTGCTGTGGTATACGGATCTATACCCGATTGACCGGCAAAGATTCTGGCAAATAATGTGCGATTAGAACTTACTACATCTACGCCTATGCGCGGCTGTAAAAGCCCATATCCGTCTGTTACTATGCCTTTTTTTTCATCAATAATAGCCTTATTCAATGGATGCATAATCGTCCCGATCAATTCTTTTGCCGTGTCTATAGGCAATTGCGTATCAGCATCCAGCGTGATAACATACTTTATCTTAGGCAATTTTTTAATATCACTGCTTACGATACAATAACTGGTCTTTCTTGCGCCGCACAACATATCGTTAAACTCCAGCAACGCTCCCCTCTTGCGTTCCCAGCCCATCCATTTACCCTGGCTTTTGTTGTACTGCCTTTCTCTGTGAAAGTAATAGAAAATCTCCCTATCATCCTTCGTATAACGCTTGTTTAATTCTTTAATTCCGCTCAGAGCACAATCGACAATAGCGTCATCGTCGGGCATTTCCTTATCAGGTCCATCCTTAAAATCGCCCAATAGCGCAAAGTACACGTTTTCACCTTTATTAGCCAGATAATACTTCTCCAAATTGAACAGCAGCTCTTTGACCCGCTTTTCGTCCGACAATAATGCAGGAATAACCACAAACGTTGCTGCTTCATCCGGAACGCCATCCTTCAACTCAAGTTTTGGCAATATGTTAGGGCGAACAATACGGGTTACCAACCAGTTTACTATGCTTACCGATATTTCACTGGCTGGTATCAATACCGTCATGAAAACCAATGCCAAAATAACAGCAGCAGTCAAATTACTGAATTTACCTATATGCTTATAGGTATAACTCAAAAATGCCAGCTCTATTAAAACCGTAATGGCAAGTATAAAGCCTATATAAATAAATGCCACATGCTCTTTTGCCTTTTTTAAACGCTTGTGAATACCTTTGGCTTCAAACCCTATCTTCTTTTCTAAAACATTCTTTCCTTTGTCGATCAAATAATACCCGACATGCCTTTTTCTCTCATCGTCTTCTACATCACAGGCGCACTCAACAGCCTTAATAGCGACAAGCGTTTCTGAAACTTTAGCATTCAAAGCTATTTTCTCTACAATTTCCCTATAATAATTTCTCGATGCAAAATCCATTCTGGAATATGTACCACTGGGATCTTTTCTCAATATCTGTTCGACTGAGCTTAAATCTTCAAAAATGTCCGTCCAGTCCATACTGGACAGCAATTTTAAACTCGTTATAGAGTTACCAATAGTGACTTCCATCGAAGCCTGATACTGGTGCTCTATTTGAGCAATCTGTTCTTCTGTGACTCCAAACTCCGCCAGCAGATTTCTCAAATCGTTGATAATGTGCATTGCTTCCCTGCCGCGCTTTCTCAACTTTTGTAAAAGGTGTTCCACAAAAGAGTAATTAATCTCCGTACTCTTAATGTGTTCCTTTGCTGCTTTAAGTATATCCTCAGAATCCAGAACCCCTTCAGCTTCTCGCCACTGTTTTATGGTTTCATTTATTCTGCCGCACAAAAACCTTACATTTTCAATCAGCGCAATGCGCAGCATATAACCTAACGCCCATATCTCCCTTGTTGTAAGCAATGACTTGCCTTGATATGCTTTAATGAAATCAGAAATGACCTTCTCGTCAACTTTACCATCGGTATGGGCTACCATTTCCAGCGCCAGCGCATAAACTCTGGGATATCCATTTAAATATCCTTCCTTTAAAACCGGTAGCAGATCATTTCCGCTCTTTAAAATCCTCTTAACATCTTTAATCTGTTCTTCGATTATATAAAAATTATCCAATAACCATTCCGAAGCTGGGTTTACGGATTTTTTTAACCTCACTTCTTCATTAAGCTTTTTATAAAGGGATCTAATACACCTGTAATTATCATTTATCCTCCATAAAAGCAATTTTGGACTTCTTTTTTTATTAGAGATTATATGTCTCTTAGCCACTTCACTCGCATGCTTTTGCAGCTCTTCCGGAACCAGAAATACATCCTGCACATTGACAAAGCTAATGCTGTGAAACCTCTTCCTGTGTACCACCGTATAAGCTAAATAATAGACTATAGCCATTACAGCAATTACTGATATCCACATAATGTAAACCATGCCCTATCAACTCCTTATACCTATTATGTTGATATGCAAAAATATTATTCCCGGATTGAATTGTAAATAAACAAGGGCATGGTAAAAGAATCTTTATGCTAATTAAGTTGCTTCATAACATCTTTAAACAATTCTAAAAATTCGTTGTAGTCCCCTTCTTTATGCATACTGTATCTTTCCTTCTCATATATATCGCTTATTTTGCTTAAAATATGTTTATCTGATACAAAATTATATAAAAAGAAATTCAAGTCCCTTGCAGTGCTGCTATTTTTCAGTTCATATCCGTCTTTTATAGCCATCTTCAATATCCGCCTGTACATCTGCCTGATAGGAGAAAGCTTTGCCGCCCTTACACCAAATTCGGGTTTTAGAGACACTACCTCCTGCTTATACTCCTGTTCTTCGCCTTTATCTGCTTCTAAATGTAAAAACTTTCTAATAACAGAATACACTATGATGCCTATAACGGCACTCCACAATATATATACTACAATCCTTGCTATGGGGTTGCCATTAGCGGTTTCTTTTACTCCATCACGGTACAATAATTTACCCATGCGATCAACGTTACTCATGGCTTGTTCCATTTTTTCCGCCTGTTGTGGAGTCAAATTGGGAATTTTCCCCAAAAGCAGCCCAATCAAGTATGCCGGATAAAGAATTATTGCCTCTATAAAATTCCAGATAGTATAAATACCCCTGCTTAAAGCGCTATATATAGGAACAATGATCAGTAAAATAAAATTGAAGATTATAAACAACACATCTCTTGGGCCTAACTTGGTTTCAACATCATGTGCTACATTGGACTGGATCAAAAGAATAAGCTTTAGCAAAATAGCGTAATACACCATCAAACTCCCTCGAGCAAATATAAGAGAAACTCCTATTATGACTATGGCTTCACTTATAAAAGAGGTATTGCGATATCTTAAATACATTGTATTTTTAAACAATAAATAAAAACGCAGAATTGCTATGGTCTCTATAACGGCAATGGTCTGAAGCTCCATAAAAGAAGCTAAAGGCGTCATCATTATAACGACTGCTGGGAGTAACAAAAAAATTATAAAATATGGTGAGGTCATCTTACGGTAGAGGATCTGCATGATAACGAATGTATAAATGATAACCATGATATATATTGCTACATTTAAGGTATTATAAAACTTTGATAGCACAAGGTATGCAATTATAATTTCAGGAATTACATATAAAACCTCAAGCAAACTTTTCTTTTTCATAAACTATCACCTTTATATGAGCAATCTTAACGTCTGTTGTAGCATATGTTATGAACTGGCACTGGTGTAATGTTTTAAACCCTGTTTCCAAACAATATCGCTTAATAACCAAAAAAACCCGGCAGCAATCAATGAATAAGCTATATAGGCAGAATTAAAATTACCCATAAATACCATAGCAGGCAAATTAGCAATAATCATAATCGGAACTATAAGTGAAAATAATATCCTTACTATACCTTTATAAATAGATTCAGGGTATACAGTAAGGTTAAAAAATTCTTCAAAAATAGAATACAGTGCATACGCCTTTACCAGCCATAAAGATAGGCTCATCAGCAAAAAGGCAAAAAAGTACTTTATTGCTACACCTATAAATATAAACAAAATATAAAGCAAAGCATTAATCAATGTAACCTTTATAGTACCCGTAGATAGTACATACACAAATACCGGCAGAGCTAACATTGCCGTTAACACTGCATCAATGTTTAAATTAGCAATGGATATCAAAAAAAGTAATACACAGCATTTATAAATTGGTTGGTGGCAATGAGCAATAAAGAATCATTAAAGGACCAACTTCCAATTTGTCTGTTACCATATATTGCATCAAAAAACACAATGAGCACAACAAGCTGAATAACCCCTTGCAGCACATTTAAGAAAAAGTTCGCCCTGAAGCTGGTATCTGCTTTTATAGTGTTAATGAAAATACGCTTTATTACCTTAAAATACCTTGCCATATCCACAGCCATTAACCTCCCATAGATTTATAGGTTTTCAATCCCAATTTCCATTCAACTTTATAGATTAAATAAAATGAAACTATCCATAAAGCCTCTGTCAATATACCCAACAAGGCATCGTGATAAGTGACTTTACCCAGGTATATCTGTACGGGAAAAAAATTTATATAATAAAAAGGAAGTTTGCTGGTTATCCGCTGTATGAAATCAGGCAAAACATTTAATGGCACAATCTGACCTGACAAAAAAGTCATGATCAAAAAATAAATGCTTTTTATTCCACTGGAGTTTTCTAACCAGAATGCTGTCATGCTCAACACAAAATCGATTAAGTAGGCCAGTATAAAGCTTAAAATCAATGAAATCAACATCAAAATCAAATAATATCCATCCGTCTGGAGGTAAAAGTACTTGCTGAAGAATATCGATAAAACCACTGCAATGATGGCATTTTCTACAGAGTAAAAAACGTTGGTGGTAAATTGCCGACATGACCAGTACCCCAAATAGCTTACAGGCTTTAATAAAAAGGTGTCCAGGCCACCTGTCCTCAACCTCTTTCATCTGTAGTTTCATGAGTTCAATATACTTTTTCATGAGCCGATCCCCCCTGCAGTCTGGTCAAAAATATCCAGCAGTACATTCTCAAGATCGGGCTTTTGTACAGTCAGGTCGTATATATCCACAACAGAGCTTATATCGTTCAACAAAATACCCAGATTATCCTTTAACACTGTTATATCCAAAGATCCTTCAGATTCTTCTATATTTACAGCCAATCCTTCTATTTTAGAGCGAAGTTTCTTTAATGAAGCAAAATTTAATGATGTTACCCTGACAAAGCGCATATTCGATTGTACAGTAAGTCCTTCCTTAGAACCATCGTATATAATCTTGCCTTTATTTAACAACAGAACCCGTGAGCACAGATTCTCAATGGCATAAATCCCATGACGTTTACTTCTCCTGATGTAGGCTTTAGTATGCCCGACAGTATTTTAAGCGTGGTGGATTTGCCTGCACCGTTGGGACCAACAAGCCCTAAAAATTCTCCTTCCTGTACTTTAAAGGATATTCCATCCAGTGCCGTATTTGTCTCATATTCTCGCCTCTGAACAAGTTTAACAGACCAGATCCTCTCTTATATCGCCGGTATTTCATAGTTAAATTCTTCACTTCAATTATGCTCATAATATCCTCTCCTACGCAATTAGTGCGTTTCTTTTTTATACTACTTCTACATAAATCACCCAATTCCTGCTTTACACTTTTATCAATATAAAGACATCCTGACATAGTAGCCATATGGCTTTCGCGGAGAAAAGATGGACAAGGACTGATCCCATAAAAGTGGCTGATGAAGAAAACGTTCCTTGCTGTAATCCCGTGCTATTTAAAGATAATAATGGTAAGTTATATCTATTTTATAAAGTAGGGGAAAACACATTGGTATGGCGCACTATGGTAATCACTTCAGTTGATAAAGGCAGTGTTATAATTCCATATATCCCATCTTATACTTTCTCCATATTTTGTATCCCAGCTTTCCATACCATTCATCAAGCCAGGTATATCCTACATATGATATATCAAACCCTTTTATTTTAAGTGACTCTGTTATTCTGGCTGCTAAAGCCAATCCTATACCTTTATTTCTATAATTTTCTGCAACTCCAATACAACCAATACCACCCGTCTTTTTACCAAAGTAGTCTTCCCAAGTTATTCCTTTGTCAATTAATATAACAGCCCCTACTATCTCTTGGTCATAGATAGCAATGTGTATTTTTTCTACATCGCCATTATCACACAAATCCTTATAATATATATACCAATTCGGAAAATTAGTCCGTTCAAAATCAAGGATGCCTGAAACATCGCTTATATCTGCTTCTCTTATCTGTATTCCTAAATTTTTAATACGATCATACACATATTGAGGTGTTGAATAATTATTTAATTCCATAACCATATCAATAATTTCTTCTTTAAAATCAAACCCATATTTTTTAAAAAATTGTACAGCGCCTGGTAAATCTGTAGGCACACCAGGCCATATATATGATCCAACTCCAGCACCTAATTGAATGTTTTTTATTTTTAAATCTCCAAAATCTTTCATAACAGCGTCTAGCAATTGATGACCGATACCCTTATTTCTGTATTTTTCATCAACCATTAAAACCATTATTTGTCCTTTGGATAGCTCTATATTTAATAATGTAGCAATAAACCCAACGACCTTATTATTTTCTATAATTACATAATTGTTATATCATTCCTTGAAAATATATCCATCTATAAATTCTATAAATTTATCATATGATAATGGCCACGTATTATTAAATGTTTTGTACCATAGTTTATATACATTTTCAGCGTCTTCTTCTTTTATAAAATGTCTTAGCAGCATAATACAAAAGCTCCTCTCATTCTTGATCTTTACATCTCCTAAATGGCTAATCATCGCAACTATGTTTTAAAGGAGATGGCTCTGTGTAAATTATATAGGTGTTACATTTCGGACATTTGCTGACATTACCGCCGTGTATGACGTCTTCACCCAGATCTACCTTATATCTTTTTATGTTTTGCTTGTTTATCACTTGAACATCAAACTTATGTAACATCATCAAACAAGAAACTATACATTGGTCACATATAAACACATTAGGGCCTGCCACAAGCCTGTGACCATCTTCCTGAGTATTCCCGCAAAAAGAACACCTCAAGTCCTCTTTTATTACGTTGTTGACCACCTTTTCCATATTGAAAACCTCCCTCTATATATAAAATAATATTTAATAACCTTATTCTTGATACCTTTCTGCCTGCATTTTAAACAGTCGAGCGTAGTCGCCTCCTTTCTCCATCAACTCTCTATGAGTACCCACTTCTGAAATCATTCCATCCTTAATAAACACAATCTTTGATGCGATTGTGGCGCTGGAAAGCCGATGGGAAATGAATACCGTTGTCCGGTTTTCTCTCAGCTGGTCAAACAGCTTAAACACCTCATATTCAGCTTCTACATCGAGAGATGCTGTGGGCTCATCCAGAATCAGTATATCGGCATCGCGGAAAAAGGCTCTGGCAAGGGCTAATTTCTGCCACTGGCCTATTGATAACTCTATACCGTCATCTTCAAACTCCCGCGTCAAACTTGTTTCATAGCCCCTGGGAAGATTTCTTATAAACTCGTCAGCTTTGCTTTTTACTGCCGCTTCATAAATTCTATCTTTATCTCTTATATTATCTATATCACCTATGGCAATATTTTCCTCCACAGTAAAGGCGTAACGGCAAAAATCCTGAAATACTACTCCATACAGAGAGCGTAAGGCTTCTATGTCATATTCTTTTAAATCTATATCATCCAGCAGAATTCGACCTTCCGTCGGGTCATATAAACGGATCAAAAGCTTTACAAGAGTAGATTTACCCGCACCATTCAGACCTACCAGGGCTATTGTTTCGCCAGGGTATATCTCAAGATTTATATCTTTTAATACGTATCTATCTGTACCCGGATACTTAAAGGATACATTCTCAAATTTTATATAATGTTCACCTGATCTCCTGGGTTTAATCTTTTTAGATGTCTCATAAAGATGGGATTTTTGTTCAAGAAACGCGCGTAGATTCCCTATGTAGAGATTCCCTTGAGCGACAAAAGCACCTACTGTAATGACCATATTAATGTAACCGTGTATATTGAAAAGCGACGAAGTATAAAGCGAAAAATCACCCAGGGAAATATACCCTTTAAGTGCTGATATGCCCAACCATACGCTTAAGGCACCTATTACGCCCATTATGAGTAACGACGTCATAAAATTCCATAGGCTACTTTTAACCAATGTACCTTTATAAGCCACAAAGTATTTATTAAAAACGTTTTTATATCTAGAAACAATATAATTGCCGATACCAAATAAGCGTATTTCTTTTGAGAAATCTTTTGAGGTAACCATATTGGAAAGATAGTTCATCTGCCGCCTTTCTTTAACCTTGGTTTTGGTAACTTCAAATACCTTATCTTTAAATTTGTTTTGAACAATGCCATTAGGTATTGAAGACAATATAACAAGTACCGGCACCCATGGAGAAAATCTCATCAAAACTATAGAATAACTGATTAAAGTAGTACAATAAGAGAAAAAAGTAAATGAAGAAGAAACTATTGTAACAGGTCTATAGCTGACTTCTCTCATAGCGTTTTCCATTTTGTTGTAATATTCCGGAATATCGTAATATGCCTGATCCACCCTTTGTGCCTTATCCATGATCTTTAACCTTATATGATTTGACATAACATCTCCTGCCAGAGAATCGACTAAATCTTTTAAAGCAAAACTAGATTCCAAGATTAAAAAAATAGCACTGTAATAATGCAAGAAATATAATTCTATGATATTGTGCCATCCAATTATTGGTCTTTACGCTAACGACCACTGTATCTATAAGCAGTTTAGTTACCCATGCAGATGCAACAGACTGTAAACCTGATACAAGGGAAATGAAGAAAAGTGATATTGTTATAAATGGACTGGCTTCCCAAACCAATTTAAAGGTATAGAGAAATTGCGAGATATTATCTTTTACTTTTTTAGCCATTTTCTCCTCTCCTTCACTCATCCAGGCTATTATTCCAACTCTTTTTAAATCTATCTCTTTTTATAATTATAATATTTCTTTATAAAAACTTTTTCAAAGTCCAAATTTAACCAAATTTGCTGAATATCTAACACTTTTCTTCTATTTTTTAAATATTTTTCATGTTTTCTTACCTTTTCTCCATTTTTCTTCTATATATGTTTAAAATGCCTTTATTTCCATATCAAACACTATTATATTTTTTCTTGAATTTGGCATGTGACAAATAGACTAAAAAGTAATTTTCCACAAAGCAAAATATTGATTATTTAACACGAAAATAGATTTTCATTCCCAGCGGCTAAGTATTCCAATATTTGGCCATTATCTATTAATGCAAATAATCCTCCTCCCTTGTAAGATATAGTTGTAACAATTCAGTAATAAAATACTGAATGAGTTACCTATATTTAACATTTCTCCTTCTCCCCTTCAGTGAAGAAGGAAGAAATCAAGCATTTCGTTTAAATATGCTTTCCCCTAGGGAAAAGCGCCCTTCTGTAATTATCTCTAGTCTTTAGCTTCGCCAACTTGTTGGCCTGAACCTTGACAACGTAGTATAATATCTTGCAGAATAGGAAGTTTGATGCATCTCCTCCCAGAGACTCTTTCTATATGAAAGAGATTACTCGTAATAGAGACTATCAATCCATTCCGTGTAAGATTCTACGTTTTGGCTGGTTGAGGCCAACTTTCGTTGGCTCCTCGTTTCACGTGCAAGGTTGTATTCTTACAGGGAAATGGAATGGATCTTCCTATTTCAAAATATTTTCGTTAGGGGATTAATAACTATGACTAATCAACCAATAGCTGGCTTTGATGTTAGTAAAAAATTCAGTGATATGTGCATCCTAAGCCCTGACAACAAAGTATTCGCTAGAATGAGAGACATCATAACATATCCGACTTTAGAAAAGCTTGCTCTCTTTTAAAAGAGGCGGAAAAGGAGTTCGCTATGCCACCCATAATTATCATGGAAGCTACTGGACACTATCATAGACTCCTTTTCCATTTCCTCAAAAACTCTGGATATGAGGTTATTGTAGTTAACCCCATCCAGACTGATTCTATCAAAAATATCAACGTAAGGAAAGTAAAAAATGATAAAGTTGATGCTTACCGTATTGCTATCCTCTACAGGCTTAGGGAACTCAAGCCTACCAATACGCCTGTAGAAGCCATATTAGACATTCGCAATCTCTGCAGGCAATATTATGATATTTCCGATGACTGTACTGCTTACAAAAATAAACTAATTGCTATCTTGGACGAATTGTTCCCAGGGTTCAATGACATCTTCGGAAACATAGCATCTAAAACTGCACTTGAGATTCTCTCAACTTATCCTACACCAGAAGATATACTAAATGCTCCAAAGGATATGCTTGTTGAAATTATCTCTAAGGCTAGCTGTAAAGGTTTAAAATGGTCTTTGAACAAATACGACAAGCTTATAGAGATTGCAAATGAGGTTAAACCTTTATTCATCAAACATTCTAGCAGCAATGTTCTTTTAAACACTGTCATTACTTTAATTAAAACATTTCAAGACCACTTAAAACAGATTGAAAATGAAATACATAAAATTATTACAAATAATCCTGACTATGTCGGCAAAGCAATTGAACTTTTAGATTCAATTCCTGGTATAGATACTATAACAGCCGCTACAATACTTGGTGAAATAGGTGACTTTTCGGCTTTTAAGAGTCCTAAACAGCTTGTTGCTTTCTTCGGTATCGATCCTTCTCAAAAGGATTCTGGACAATTCAAAAGTTCTAAGAACAAAATGTCCAAAAGAGGTTCAAAAATACTCAGGAGAGTATTATATACTACTGCAATGGCCAACGTACGAAAAAATGTAACAAGGAATTATTTAACCCGGTACTATTTGAATATTACAACCAAAAGCTTGCTTCTAAGCCTAAAAAAGTCGCCTTAGTTGCTGTAATGCATAAGCTTGTATATATCATTTTTGCCGTGTTGAGAGATCAAAGCCCTTTTGTGTTAAGAACACCTGAAGAACATAAAAAATTACTCGTTCTTAAAGCGTTACAGCAACGGGGAAAAACGGCTTAATATTTTGTTGTCAAGGTTCAATTTTATCATTCAAGCCAGCTATTTTTTACCATTTTTAGGTGGCTTTGTTGTTGTGCGATTAATTTAAATACTGCATTTAACTAAAAAATTTTTTACTTTTTTAAAAAGTCTCTTGACAAGTATTAGCTGGTCTCTCCTGTTCCATAAACAGCTTATAATACAATCCTTTTTGCTCCATAAGCTCATGGTGCACGCCTTTTTCTATTGTCTTGCCTTTCTCAAGAACTATTATCTGGTCTGCATTGGTTATCGTCCCAAGATCATGGGTTATTATTATCACAGTCTTGTCATTGGCTAATCTTTCTATCTCGTCCAAAAATTTTCTTGAAGCTTCTTTATCGATGCTACTGCTGTGCCTGGCTCTATATTGCCTTTTTGTATCTGGAAAACCGATACCAAAAATGCTAAGGCCTCTAACACATAATAAAACAAATAAGGTACAGAAGAGCTTGTTGCCGCTAAGCTTTCCTGTAATGTAGAATTGTAAATGGTAGAATAGTAAAAACGATACAAAACAAAGGTACGAGCCATAATAGTTTTACATTTATAACTTTTATAATCGCAATCGTTGTAAAAAACAATATTATATCAACAATCATTTCACCGATGGCTTCGTACCTTTCCGCATACGTTTGGTAATTTCATCTCAATTATTTATTCCAGTGTGACTTGAGATACCCTATATAACGATCCATCATATCATCGGGAATATTGGCAGGTAAATGGTTGCCCACAGCAAATATCAAGCCGCGGCAGTGCTTTGCTAATTCAAGTGTGCGATCTATCTGGGAACGGACAACATCCCACTTTCCAAATGTCATGTCCCTGCAGTCCACACAGCTTCCAATTAACACTATATCCTGTCCGAAGCGTTCCACCATGAATTCAAAATCATTACAGGGTTCAAAAATTAAGCCATCAGCTCCAGCCGCCACTATATCTTCAGCAAATTCCATGAAATTTCCATCAGAACAGAATAATACTTTTTTGCCAGCAGCATGCAGAGGTTTCCAAAGCTCTGCATAACGTGGTATTATAACTTTTCGATAATAATCAGGATGCATAAAAGGGCCACTTGCCCAAACAAAGTCGTCATGCTGAATTATCACTTCAACGCTCGTCTTTGCCCACGCCTCCATGTGAAAAAGCGTATACCTGAAAAAGCTATCAAAAACCTTTTCCATTTTTGACGGATTTGATGCTCCCAAAAGTAGCATCTCCCAACCAAACGCCTGTATAGCTCCTGATACAATAGTTTTATAATAACCTCCTGTAAACAACTGATCGGGATATTCCTGCCTTGCTTGCTGAATTATATTTTCATATGCAGCCACCTGCTCATTGAAATCAGGCAATCCATACTCTGACACAGCATCAAAGCTCCACACTTCTTCAGGCGAATTAAAGGGGCATACTGCAGGATCATGTTTATCGCTGCCATCAACAGCATATTCAGCATGCCCCATATCCGTAGTCCTGCCAAATTTTGCCCAATCTCCATGCAGGCCGTCATTAGTATGCCATATAAAGTCGATATCCCATAGATTATATAAACGTTTGACCGCCTCAGGGTCAGATGGATCCAAACCTGTTTTGGTACGGATATAATCAGTATGATACTCCAAACTATATTCTGTATGAGCTAAACGAGGGGTGGACTTTAGATAAACGGTATCCAGCGCTAATTGCCTGCTCAACCTTATTCACTTCCCCTAATTTTAATCTTTGCCTCTATCTTTATAAGCTCAAGTGGACAATTATAACGCTTGTACTTTTGAAGGCTAATCCTTAACCTCTTCCAAAAGCTTGTAGCCGGCACCCAATACCTGACGCGGAGTACCTTCGACTTCAAGTTCTATGACAGTATCCAGCGGCTCAGGGGGAAGCGTTGGCAGATCATAAAGCACAAGCCTGTCTTTCTCCTGTGTAAATCTAATATCATCGCCACCCATAAACCTTGCACGTAAAACCTTGTTGCGCAACCCACCTATGGCCAGCTGGTTACCCGGCCAGCGGTTGCAGTGGAAATAAACGATATTGCCTTTGCGCGTAAAGCCACCTGTTATCATCCACTCCTGCTCCATCGGATCAGACGCATCATAGATAGACGCCCCATATTTTCTCAACCATTCACCAACTTCTCTTAACGCTCTGATGCAGGGTTCAGGTACACTGCCATCGGGCGCAGGACCTATATTTAAAAGGAGATTACCTCCGCCTGCTGCTACCTGTCTTAACATGCTTATAACAGTCCAAGCACTCTTATAGTTTGTATCGATCGGTGTATATCCCCAACTATCGTTAAATGTCATGCAAACCTCCCACGCCCGTCCCTCTTTTGCCGGCGTAATATGCTGTTCAGGGGTTCCAAAATCTTCAGGCAGACCTGACCTGTCATTTATGATTATGTCTGGCTGAAGGCTTCTTACCATGGCGTTCATTTTCTCGGCTTCCCATTCCTCCGGAGTAAGCGGCCAGTTTACATCATACCAGAGAATATCCACTTTACCGTAGTTTGTACAAAGCTCCTTGACCTGCCCATGTATGTAATCAACAAATCTACGCCTCGCAGCCTCATTGAATTTGCAACGCGCACCGTCAGGATGATGCCAATCCATAAGCGAATAATAAAAGCCAACCCTTAAACCCTCGGCACGGGCAGCTTCGACATATTCTGCGACAAGATCCCTGCCTGGTCCTCTCTTGACAGCAGTATAGTCGGTAAGCTTTGAATCAAAAAGGCAGAATCCTTCGTGGTGCTTGGTCGTCATGACCATGTACCTCATACCAGCCTCTTTCGCAAGCCTTGCCCATTCCCTGGCTACATTCGGCCTGGGATGCCATGTGTCCGCCAGTTTTTCATATTCCTCAATAGGTATGCGCTCACGATTCATAACCCACTCATGCCTTCCAAGTTGAGAATACAATCCCCAGTGAATAAACATACCAAATCTGGCTTCTTTAAACCATTTAAGCCTGCGCTCTCTGTCACCAGTATTTTCCATGTAACAAACCCCCTTTTATATTAATTAATTAAATTATATCATAAAATTTCCCAAAAATATATAATGCAACACACAGAGATTTTTATTAATTGTTTGTATGTGAAATTTCATCAGAACTCACGTACCACAAAGTCAACTGCATTTCCGGTGACGGTTACCAGCATCCAGCCCTCCGGTTGCTTACCCTCTGGAAGGCCAAAAGAAACAGCTGGAGCCACCAGAATTGGTACATTGTTCCAAGCAAGCGCAGTTGGATAATGAAGGTGGCCAGCCAACACCCCACAAATCCGGTCTTCATTCGCTTCGAATAGGTCGAGGAGTCGCCGGCGTGATTCAGGATCAATGTTCCAGTAATCAGCTTTCTCGTCCAACTGGACCCGAAATGGCGGGTGGTGCAAGAAGACAACCCTCGGACGGTCTGTCCTGTACTGACTCAATGTGGTCACAGATGTCGCTGACGACAACGGTACCGATGCTGGGTGACACAGTTCGCTACTGAGAAATGCCCACTGCTCCACCTCCTTTTCCAGCCCACTACCGAATAAGAGCGAGTTGAGACCGATCACGCGTACTGCCCCTACATTGACAGCAAAGAACGAAGGACCCACTTGGCTCTCGTACCGGGCCAACCGTTCACCGGTTACCTCTCCCTTGTCCCCAACATCATGGTTGCCCGGTACACAGAAAACCGGGACAGCGAACCGTTTCTTCCACCGCAACCACTCAGCATACTCCCATTCTTCGCCGCGCTGTGTTAAATCACCGGCGACCAGCACCGCATCTACCTTCTCAGCTTCGACAGCTGCTACGGCTCGCCGGAGGCGTTCCGTGCCCTGGGGGAGATGGAGGTCAGCCAGGACGGCCAGGCGCGTCGTTTTCCCTTGTTCCTGCACCAAACATTGACCATCTGATTTCTGAAGCATGTTTATTCATCTCCCTCTATTATCTTTCATTTTCTCACGATATCTCCGTTTTTCTTCAATTTTCTCATTGCAACAAGAACCTTCTATGGCTTATATTATCATTTTTTACTCATATTCCCTCCGAAATCGTAACCTTAATAAATCTCACTTGTTATTTCCATATTCTGGCGGAATGCCTCCACTTATCTCATGGGGCTTACCC